>NZ_ALVZ01000219.1 GCF_000332055.1 Xenococcus sp. PCC 7305
TGTCCTACTGCACCGACAATTTTCTCGACATTAATCAAAAGATCACTGTGGCCATTGGCCTTCTCGACAATTCCGCTGGGAGTGAGGGTTACAGCTTGACCAAAATCTGTGTAATCGACAGTGTCATAGCCGGCGCCACCATCGAGTGTGTCACTACCAAAATCGGCATTCAATCTTTCACTATTACTTAGGGGAGACCTTTCATGATGAAGAGCCAACAAAAAGTCAATTGAGGAAAAAACCTGATGAAATTGACTATGAACTTGATGAACATTAGTGCTAGCAAGGTTAATCACTTCTAGATTAGTCTCCAAGAAATTAGGATTCTTAGTGCTAACTCCACTTTTTAAAGTATCATCACCATCCCCACCATTTAGGGAATCATTGCCATCTCCTCCATCAAGGAAATCATTGCCATCTCCTCCATCCAAGATGTCGTCATCATTGCCACCATTGAGAATGTCATGGCCTGCAAAGCCCAATAGCAAATCAAATCCATTGCCACCATGAAGATTATCGTCATCATCTCCACCATCAAGACTATCGTCTCCATGCCCCCCCAGCAGGAAGTCGAATCCAGCTTCCCCGATCAGGGAATCATCTCCATTGCCTCCTATCAGCAGATCATTATTTTCTCTACCATTGAGAGTATCTTGTCCTGCAAGCCCGAGGATAGAGTCTAATCCATTAGTCCCAAGGATTGAGTCATTGCCCAAGGTACCTAGGATAAAATTGCTATATAAGATTCCTGAAAAAACCATTTTTTATTTTTCTATCTTAAAGTAGTAGTGCTTTTCTTAAAATAATTTGGCAGCTTGATGCCAACAACTAATAGATAAAGCAGATTTTTATATGTAAAAATACTAGCAATAGAATAGAACGGTTTTAATATTATTTCCGACAAGAACAACTGTAAAGTTTGTCGATTATTTGAAGAATATGTTGCGATATATGAAGAAATGAGTATATCTTGTTACACTTTGATTGCTGGTAACGTGAACTCATAGTCATTTATTTGGAATTAAAACCTGAAAAGCTATCACACAAAAAAACCGAGAATTGAGTCAGGACGTTCACCAAGATGCTTTGTCCTCTACCATTATTCCCGGCCCAAGAGTTTCTGTGGTCCCTCCATCCGCCAATATATGGAACTATTTAAGGATGCAAGGCCAATAATTAGAAACGGTTGTCATTACCTTCTGCCACCACCGAAGGAGTTCCTGTTGTTCTCACGAGGTCTAGCTTTGTTGACCTTGAGACTTCTTTCCATCCATTCTGCTCCATCTAAAGCTGCGATCGCTTTATCCTCGTCAGACTCAGATTCCATTTCGACAAAAGCAAATCCGCGAACGCGTCCTGTTTCACGATCAGTGGGAATATGAACTCTTTTGACAGTACCATATTCGGCGAAAACTTCGTTTAAGTCTTCTTGATTAATTTCGTAAGCTAAATTACCTACATAAATTGACATAAGTTGATTGTCTCCTCAATCAGTGTTGGGTTTAGAGAGACAAGATTATTGGAAAAGAAACAGCTCAATACTTTACGGAAAAACCTTCGTTACTGAATACAGACTTAATCGTTAATCTTTTAATTCTCAAGACCAATGTTAACACTATTTATGAAGAATTAGCGATCTATTCTGTATTTTTAACTTTTAATTTTTAATTAATTTGCTTCCCAAGATTCCAAAAAATCCCAATCTTCAGAACCTGCTACAGAGTCTTTAACAACTTCTACTTGCGGTGGAGACGTATTTTCTTCCAATAAAACCTGATATTCCTCAGATTCAACCCATTTCAGCAACTCTGCGGCGCGCAAAGTCGTCCAAGGATGATTGGGCTCCATAAAACTCAGCATTTTTGTGAACTTGTCTAAACTATCGAGATTATAACTACCAAAATCTCTAGCCTGTTCGATAAACTCTTCTATTGCAATAGGATTAATATACTCTTCAGGCAATCCAGCCAATTTCATTAAACTACGATAGGCCACATCTGTGTCTTGACAGGCCAGTAAGGCTGCTCGATCTGATGTTAGTTTGGCCATCATAACCCATTGATAGAGTGCAAATTCAATCCCATTAGTGGCCAACCCGCCCAATCCCAGAGTAGAGTTCGCAATTACTCGACCCAAACCAGGAAGGATCATCGCTGTCTGATGATAGAGCAAATGCTTACTTTTAATATGTCCTAACTCATGACCCAAAGTGTAGAGTAATTCCTCGTTTGAGAGTTCTTTCATCCCATCAATATTGAGAATGATCATTGGATTATTGGCTCCAATGGTGAGAGTTCTAATATATCCAGTGCCGTGGAGAAGATATAATTCGGGAATAGGAGCCACATCAATGACGTTACAAGCTTCGAGAAATATTTGATACAGTTCGGGAAAATTACGAGAATTGACTCGCAGACATATGGCACCAAATTTAAATCTTAATAAACGATCTATGCCATATTCATTCACTTTTTTAAAAAATAAAGAAACCCCAGGAATTTTTTCAAGAGAGACTAGGGCCTGACGATCAAAAGGATGTTCATAGGCTTGGGGCGTCAATCCAGTTAAATATTTACGATTCATTAGGGCAGAATTATTAGTCAGTTATACAAAGTTTCTTGTCATTATATTAATTAAGATTATTTTTGGCTTCTTGGGCAACATGAGCAACTTCATCATCAACCAACTGCCGTAGAGTAGATTGAGCTATCTCTCCGCCCAATCTACCCAGAGCTTGGACCACACGATATCTGATTTGCCAATCCTCATTTTGAGCAAAAGGAATGAGTAAATCAACCGCACGTTGGTCTCCTAGTTCTCCCAAAGATCCGATAGCCGCGGTTTGTAGCAAATTAACCTCCGAGCTTAATGCTTCTGCTAACAGTTCAAATCCTTTAGGTTCTCCCAGTTCACCTAGAGTAGCAATAATACTAAATTGCACTAACCATTCTGAGGTTTGGTGATAGGCCTTTGCTAGATCATCATAGGCTTCGGTTAGTTTTAATCCTCCAATAGCATCGGCAGCAGCAGCTTGGACATCAGGCTCCGAATCATTAAATAGGCGATCTCGTAATAATTCTAAACTCAATTCTAGATTCTCGGTTCCCAACACATCAAGCTGACTTACCGCAGCATAGCGAACCCTGGTATTCATATCCTTGACCAAGGGCAATATTAGTCGAAAAGCTTCTGCTTTCTCAACAGTTCGTAATTGATTCAATCCCTTAATGCGATCGCTAAAATTAAGGGAATTCAGCAGAACAATAGTGGAGTCTAAAGGGTTATTCATGTATTTTTAGGAAATGTTAATTGTTGTTTTTAGTTAATTGTGGTCGCAAATAGTTACATTTTATATGTCGGCACAAATCGGAGATCATTAAAAATTGAATAGTCAATCATCTCAAGGTATATTTTCTATAATCGGTGGAGCCGTAATTGCTCTGCTAATTTTAGTTGCTTTCAACTGCTTTATTATCATAAATCCTGGTCAAGCTGGAGTTCTCAGTATTTTGGGAGAAGCACAAGAGCAACCCCTACTAGAAGGGCTACATTTTCGTCCACCGTTAATTTCTTATGTGGACGTTTATGATATCACTGTCCAAAAATTTGAAGTACCCGCTCAAAGTTCTACGAAAGACCTCCAGGATTTAAACGCTAGTTTTGCTATTAACTTCCGTCTTGATCCCCAGAAAATTGTCGAGATTCGTCGTAAACAAGGGACTTTAGCAAATATTGTCGCTAAAATCATTGCGCCCCAAACTCAAGAATCTTTTAAAATTGCTGCAGCCTTAAGAAACGTTGAAGAAGCAATTACTCAACGTAATGAATTAAAAGAAGATTTTGATAATGCTCTAAGTACTCGTCTAGAAAAATATGGCATTATTGTTCTAGATACTAGTGTAGTTGATCTTGATTTCTCTCCCCAGTTTGCTAAAGCAGTAGAAGATAAACAAATTGCTGAGCAAAAGGCGAGAAAAGCTGTTTATATTGCCAGTGAAGCTGAGCAAAAAGCCCTAGCAGAAATCAACCGTGCCAAGGGGAAAGCCGAAGCCCAAAAATTGCTAGCAGAAACACTTAAAGCTCAAGGTGGGCGGTTGGTACTGGAAAAAGAGGCAATTGAAGCTTGGAGAGAAGGAGGAGCGCAAGTGCCAAAAGTATTGGTTATTAGTGGAGATGCAGCTTCTCAACTCCCTTTCTTGTTGAATTTTGAAGATTTGCAATAATCCTGGTTGAATTTGGCTTCAGCTTTTCAGGTGTTAGGTCTTAGGAGCAAAATCCTATTAGAGCCTAACCACCTGACTAACCTAATTGATCGAAAATTGAGAACATTGGGAGATACATCGACAACAGAATCGTTCCCACCATTATGGCAATACCGACCATCATGATTGGTTCGAGCATACTCGTTAGGGCCTTAACTGCCTGCTCAACTTCATCTTCATAGAAATCGGCCACCTTCGACATCATCGAGTCCAATTCTCCGGTTTCTTCACCAATACTAATCATTTGAATCGCCAGAGGAGGAAAGACATTCTCCTTCTGAATTGCTAGGGAAATCATGCCGCCTTGCTGAATTTCACTTTTAGCAGATTGGATGGCATTGACAATAACCTTATTGGTAATTGTGTTACAAACGATATCAAAACAATTTAATACCGGGACTCCTGAACGGGTGAGCACACCAAAAATTCTACAGAAACGAGCTACAGCTGACTTTTGATTTAAATCGCCAAATAAAGGCATTTTGAGCATAAAAGAATCAATTTGCAGTCTTCCTACAGGCGTTGCATAATAAGCTTTAAAAGCGAAAGTAATAACCATAATCCCGATGATAGGGATGATAGCCCGCCAACTTCTCAAGGTATCACTTAACCAGACCATAAAGGAGGTTAAGGCTGGGAGCTCAGCACCTAAGCCATCAAAAATTCCCGAAAATACAGGAATCAAAAAAATGGTCATGCCCAAAAAGGCTACTACAGCAAAAAATCCGACTGTCATCGGATAAGTCATCGCCGATTTAATTTGATTTTGCAATTTAGCGATATCTTCTAGTAAGACAGAAAGGCGATCTAAGACTTCATCTAAAACTCCACCAGCCTCGCCAGCCTCGACCATATAGACATAGAGATCATCAAAACATTCGGGATATTTTGACATGGCTTCTGACAAACTTATCCCTTGTTGCACTTCTGCACTGATACCAATTAAGGCTTTTTTTAGTTTGAGGTTTCCTGCTTGATCTGATAGGATACCCAAACATCTGACAATGGCGACCCCTGCATTTACCATCACTGAAAATTGACGGGAAAAAACGGCCTTGTCTTTGACCTTGACTGTTGTCAGAGCCAATTCTAATTGAGATAAATCGAGATCTAGAGCAGACTTGGTGACCTTACCCACGGCAATATATCTATTACCCAAGATACTACGAGCTTGTTCTGGGGATTCAGCTTCCACCTTCTCTTTAAAAACTTTGCCCGACTTGTCTCTAACTTTAGCTATATATACAGTCATGGATTAAATATGTGTTTTACTTACAGCAAAATTGGTTATTTAATAATTAGTAACTTTATTATTGGTCACTTCAAGAAACGGTATTATCTACGGCTTCTAGCTTTGTTGGTTCCCATAGACATTGCCCCGGCAACCAGACGTTGGAGTTCATCTGGTTTTCCACTCTTACCGATCGCTTCTTCAATGTCAATAACTCCAGCTCTGACTAGGTGGGCTAATGCCTGTTCCATCGTTTGCATTCCCAATTTACCTCCCGTTTGAAGCGCTGAATAAACTTGGGATGCCTTACCTTCTCGAATTAAATTTGCGATCGCTGGAGTAACAATCATAATTTCTTGAGCCATCACCCGGCCAAACTCACCGGGTTTAGGACTTTTCTTTTTAGCTAAAGTCTGACTAAATACTGCGATCAAAGAGTTAGATAGCATTGCCCTAATTTGTGCTTGTTCAGCGGCGGGAAAAACATCAACCATCCTGTCTACTGTTCCCGAGGCAGAACTAGTATGCAAAGTACCAAAGACTAAATGCCCTGTTTCTGCGGCTGAAATTGCCAAGGAAATGGTTTCGAGATCCCGCATTTCCCCCACCAGAATAATATCTGGATCTTCGCGTAATGCACCTTTGAGCGCGTTAGCAAAGCTTTTAGTATCTTCTCCTTTCTGTCGCTGATGAAAGAGACTTTTGTGGTTAGGGAATACATATTCAATGGGATCTTCTACAGTGAGAATATGTTCTGCTCTAGTTCGATTAATCAGATCCAGCATCGCTGCGAGAGTTGTTGTTTTGCCAGAACCAGTAGGTCCAGTAACTAAAATTAAGCCTTTTGGCCTATAGGTCATCTCTCGCACAATTTCCGGTAAGCCTAACTGGTCGAAATTAGGAATCTTGGAAGATAAAGCTCGCAAACAAGCAGCATAACAACCCCGCTCTTTATAAACATTCACCCGAAAGCGAGCCAGGCCCTTAACTCCATAGGAACAATCCAGCTCCCAAGTTTGCTCTAAATCCTTTCTTTGGGTATTGTTGAGCATACTAAAAATCAGTCGTTGGCATTCAGCGGGCATCAGATCATCCCCAATAGGAGTCAGTTTGCCACTGATACGGAAGTAAACTGGAGCACTAGCTTGAATATGCATATCCGAGCCCCCCATTTCCACCAACTGCTCCATCAAGTCCTCAATCATCATTTCCATAGCATTAACCTCTTATAAAAATTTTATAGTAAATAAATTATTTATTGCTCACTAAAGCGAGATGTCATGCAATAAGGACAATCTAGCCATTCCGGTTTTAATTGAGCATCACAAGTACGACAGATTAAGCCACTTTTTCGTTTGGCTTTTAATTCAGCTTCTAGACCTGAGTCAGTAAAGGTGACCCTTTCAACTTCTTCTAATGTGGTGTGGCCTTCTTTGACCAAGTCGAGACTATAGGCCAAAATCGTAATCATGCCTTCTTCGACTGCAGCTTCTTTGATCTGATCACCATTGGCCCCAGCATTAATTAATTCTTGTATTTTCTCAGAGGTTCTCATGACCTCATAAACTCCAACTCGGCCTTTATAGCCACCGCCACCACATTTAGGACAGAGGGTTCCTTTCTTTTTGGCCGCTGCTTTTTGTTCTTGATCTAAGGTTTTTGCTTTATAAAAAGTAACATCCTCTTGATTGGCAGCTGATAAGCCAAATCTGGCTAATTCTTCATGGGTCGGATGATAGGCAATCCGACATTCTCCACAAACTCGACGCATTAGCCTTTGAGCTAAAACTCCGACGAGAGAACCAGCAATCATAAAAGGCTCAATTCCCATTTCATCGAGTCGGGATATAGAACCTGCCGCATCATTGGTATGGAGAGTAGTTAAGACAAGGTGACCTGTCATTGCTGCTTCTACTGCGGTTTTAGCTGTTTCAGGGTCTCTAGTTTCCCCCACAAGTATCACATCAGGATCCTGTCGTAGAAAAGCTCGTAAAATAGAGGCGAAATCCATGCCTTTTTCGCGAATGACCTGTACTTGGGTAATTCCATCTAGAGAATATTCAATGGGGTCTTCAGCTGTACTAATATTTACTCCAGGATTGTTTCTTTCGGCTAAAACTGAATAGAGTGTCGTTGATTTACCAGAACCAGTAGGGCCCGTTACCAATAGTAGGCCAAAGGGTCTTTTCGCCATTTCCCGGACTAATTCCAAGGTAGGCTCATGGGTAATTAATTTATCCAAGCCCAATTGAGTGGCCGAGTTGTCTAAAATCCGCAAACAGACCTTTTCTCCATAACGACTGGGCAAACTACTAACCCGAAAGTCGACTTTTCGACCCTGAAACATGCGTCGAATTTTGCCATCTTGAGGTAAACGTTTCTCGGCAATATCTAAATCTGCCATGATCTTGAAACGAGCCATCACCGCTGGGATAATTTTCTTGGGCATGGGATCAAAAGCCTGTTGTAAAACCCCGTCCTTACGATAACGAACCCTCAAAAATTCTTCTTGGGGCTCAACATGAATATCAGAAACCCCATCTTGTAGTCCTTTGGCAAGAATTTTATTGACTAGATTAATAATTGGGGCCCCTTGAGCTTCATTAACTGCACCTAAATCATCGGCACCCTCTTCTTCTGTTTCTTCTAGATTAAAGTCGAGATTATCTAAGTCCAAAGAAACGTCAACATTAACTGTGTCTTTTTTGCCAGAGGCTTTCTCTTTTTTTACTTCCTCATCCAAATATTTATCAATAAGTTTCTGATAATCGGCCTGAGTAATGACAATTCTCTGGAGTTCAATGCCTTTAGGTCGAAGAATCCGATTGAGATCATCTTGAGCTTCTAAATTCTCTGGATCCACCATCGCTACAACTAAAGCAGCTGGATCTTCCTTTCTCTCTAAAGGGATAATTCGGTAACGACGACATAAATCGAGGGGGATTAGACTATCAATAAGAGCGCCGGTTTGGTTGCTGTTAACCTCTTCAATTTCTAGATCGATCGAAGCGACGCCGTATAGAACTTTTAATTCAAAAAGATGATGTTTTTTGTACTGGCGTAGTACGTCCGGGGGTAGGGCATCACCAGTAACGGATTCTAAGATGTCAACCAAAGATCGCCCAGTTTTGCGACTTTCCAACATCGCTTTCTGCATTTGTTCGCCATTAACAAACCCTTTTTCAACTAGCTTATTGCCAAAAGGAGAAAAATAATTGCGCAGCGCGATCGCTTTAGTTTTCTTGGACTTAGAAGATGAAGAATAACTCATAAAATCAGCAAAAAAGATCTCCCGATATTATTCAAGTATTCCCGAAAGTTTTGCTAAAATACCAGCTCTAATGATAAAAATATTCTTCGTAAAAACAAAAAGAACCCAGCTATGCTTGACGAATGACCTAGAGTTTCCCATAAGCATTTATCCTTACAGCTCTCGTGATGGGTCAAATGTGGGAGAACGCGCAAGTCAAGACGAAATGCTACATTAAGTTAGCAGTAATTCACATCCTCCAAAACCATAATTTGTAGTTTCATCACAAAATGCTATGAGTGACGATCAAAAGCAGCAAGAACAAACCATAGAAGAACAAGACGCAATTTCTTCCCTCAATTCAGAAAAAGCAGCGAGTAATACAGTGTCTGAAGAAAATTCAGCTCTAGACTCGGCAGTTGCAACTTCTGAATCTGAGATTCCAGAACTTCCAGAGCTTTCCGAGATTCCAGACATACCCAAGGAGGTGGAAGCTATATCTCCTGAACAAGATACTGCAACAGAGACTGAATCTGAAAATGAGAAAATTATTGCTATCTTGCAGCAGGAAAATGCCAACCTAAAAAAGCTTTTTGACGATCAGGTTAAACAGTCAAATATTACAAAGTCTCAATATGCAAGATTAGCTGCCGACTTTGATAATTTTCGCAAAAGAACTATTAAAGAAAAAGAGAATCTAGAACGACAGTCAAAAAAAGACATTATCAACAAACTACTGCCTGTTGTGGACAATTTTGAACGGGCTAGAGTTCAAATTAAACCAAATAACGAAGCCGAGAAAACAATCCAGAATAGTTATCAAGGAGTTTACAAAACTTTAGTAGATTGCTTGAAGCGAATGGGAGTATCGGCAATGCGTCCTGAAGGACAGGAATTTGATCCCAATTTTCATGAAGCGATGCTCAGAGAACCTTCTAATGAATATCCCGAAGGGACAGTCATAGAGCAACTAATGAGGGGCTATATGTTAGAAGATCAGGTTTTGCGTCATGCCATGGTGAAAGTTGCTGTTCCTCAAGAACCCATGATAACCTCGGAAGAGAAACAAGATGTCTTGGAAGATGTAGCAGATAATGCAGAATCTATTAGCTAGATTTTAGCTTTTAAACTGCTGTATTTCAGAAGAAAATTCAGCTATCTTAATTCTATTTTGATTTAGTCTGATTCTTGAAGATCATAAAAAAACACCAGAAAGTCATTGACATTAATGCCTCAACACTATGGCAAAGGTTATAGGTATCGATTTAGGCACCACAAATAGTTGTGTTTCCGTTCTAGAAGGAGGAAAACCGATCGTAATTGCCAATTCAGAAGGTGGGCGAACAACCCCCAGTATGGTTGCCTTTGCGAAGGGAAATACCCGTTTAGTCGGTCAACTTGCCAAGAGGCAATCTGTTACTAATGCGATTAATACAATTCATAGTATTAAACGGTTTATCGGTCGTCGCTGGTCAGATACGGCCGAGGAGAGATCACGGGTTCCCTATAACTGCATTTCTGGCCGCGACAACACTGTTGACGTTCAAATCCAGGATCGCCAGTATACGCCTCAAGAGATTTCGGCCATGATTTTGCAGAAACTCAAAGCAGATGCCGAGAGTTTTTTGGGAGAAACAGTCACTCAAGCAGTGATCACTGTGCCGGCCTATTTTACCGATTCTCAGAGACAAGCGACCAAAGACTCTGGAACCATAGCAGGTCTGGAAGTGATGCGGATTATTAATGAACCAACAGCGGCGGCATTAGCTTATGGCTTAGAGAAACTAGATCGAGAACAAAATATTTTGGTTTTTGACTTGGGTGGTGGAACTTTTGATGTTTCAATTTTGCAACTAGGCAATGGTGTATTTGAAGTTAAAGCCACATCCGGCAACAATCAACTAGGTGGTGACGATTTTGACAATGTCATAGTTGTTTGGATGATTGAGGCTTTCCTGACCCAAGAAAATATCGATCTTAAAAAAGATAAAATGGCTTTGCAACGCCTGCGCGAAGCAGCAGAAAAAGCCAAAATAGAACTCTCTAGTACCCCAACGACTTCGATTAATTTACCTTTCATCACTGCTGATGAAACGGGGCCTAAACATCTGGAGATGGAGTTAAGTCGGTCTAAGTTTGAGGAGTTAGCTCGCGGTCTCATTGAAAGGACATTAGAACCAGTAGAGCAATCACTCAAGGATGCAGAACTTCAGCCGGACGAGATAGAGCGCTTGATTTTAGTTGGTGGTTCGACTCGAATCCCTGCTGTACAAAAAGCGATCCAAACCGTGTTCCCCCAAATGCAAGTGGATCGCTCAGTTAACCCAGACGAAGCAGTGGCTTTAGGTGCGGCGATTCAGGGAGGGGTTTTGGGTGGTGAAGTTGAAGATCTATTGCTTTTAGACGTTACACCCTTATCTTTGGGGATTGAAACTTTAGGAGAGGTCTTCACCAAAATCATTGAAAAAAATACTACTGTGCCGACTAGTAAGTCTCAAATCTTTTCCACGGCTGCTGATGGTCAAACTTCTGTAGAAATTCACGTTCTTCAAGGAGAACGGGCCATGGCAGATGATAATAAAAGCTTAGGAAAATTTCTTTTAACGGGAATTCCGGTAGCTCCTCGGGGTGTTCCTCAAATTGAAGTTAGTTTTGAAATGGATGTCAACGGTATTTTGCAGGTTAGAGCAGAAGATAAAGGAACTGGCAAACAACAAAATATTACTATTTCTAATACAGGTGGATTAAGTTCTACCGAAGTTGAGAGAATGCGCCAAGAAGCTGAAAAATATGCCGAGCAGGATAGTAATCGCATCAGATTAATTGAAATCAGAAATCAAGCAGATAATTTGTTCTACAATTACGAATCAACCCTCAATGAACAAGGGAAGTTCATTCGTCAGGATTTAAAAGTTGAAATTCAAAAACTGAAAAATAATCTGGAACAGGCTTTTGCTAGTCGCAATCCCTCACCAGATGCAATTCAAACTCTCGTCGATAAATTCCGCCAGAAGCTATTACAAGTGGGCTCTGATGTTTACCAAAAAGCAACTGGCAGCGGAGCAGGCAATGTGGAAGGTATGTTTGACAGTTTTGAGGAAACAATTTCCAATGTCCAGATAGAAACAGAATTTGAAATGTCATCAGAAGAGAATGAAGAAGTTAAAGCTTTGGTCGCTGTTCAGAATCAAAATCGCCAAGTGGATTCTGCTCAAGCTGAAGATTTTGATGACCCAACCATAATTGATGAAATTGATTTTGAAGATTATGAAGTCATCGATTAAATAACTATAGGCTATAGGCTGTCTCATTGACATAATTGTCATTGGGCTTTTATGAGCATCTTTTGCTACAGTACCATTAGCACAACACACAAAAAATTGAGACAATAAGGGTTTATGGCAGGGGACTATTATCAAATTCTGGGTGTATCCCGTGATGCAAGTAAAGAAGAGCTAAAACGGTCTTATCGTCGTCTTGCGCGTAAGTATCATCCTGACGTCAATAAAGAACCAGGGGCCGAAGATCGCTTTAAGGAAGTTAATCGTGCCTATGAAGTGCTTTCTGAGCCAGAGACTCGTAGCCGATATGATCGCTTTGGGGAAGCTGGAGTGTCTTCCGGTGCGGGAGCTTCCGGATTTGAGTATGGTGATATGGGCGGTTTTGCCGATATCTTTGAGTCTATTTTCAATGGTTTTGGTGGTGCTGGCGGGCCTAGCACTTCCCGTCGTCGGACTGGCCCAGTGCGCGGTGATGATCTCAGATTAGATTTAAAACTGGACTTCCGTGAAGCTGTTTTCGGTGGAGAAAAACAGATCCGCATTCCCCATCTCGAAAGTTGTCAAGTTTGTGGCGGAAATGGTGCTAAACCCGGGACTGGTTCTCGAAGCTGTACTACTTGCAATGGGGTTGGCCAGGTAAAAAGAGCGACTCGCACTCCCTTTGGTAGTTTTGCCCAAGTTTCCTCCTGTCCTACTTGTAATGGTGCGGGCGTGGTTATTGAAGCCAAATGTGAGTCTTGTAATGGTGCAGGGCGCAAGCAAGAAACCAAGAAGCTCAAAATTACAATTCCACCAGGGGTTGATAATGGAACTCGTCTCAGGGTTTCTTCAGAAGGAGATGCTGGAGTGAGGAATGGTACTCCAGGAGATTTATATGTCTATTTATTTGTCGAATCTGATCCTGAGTTTACTCGAGAAGGAATTAATATTAGTTCCGAGATTAGTATTAGTTATCTACAAGCAATTCTGGGTTGTCGTGTTGAAGTTCCCACTGTTGACGGAGCTGAGGAGGTCACAATACCTGCGGGAACTCAGCCCAATAAGGTTTTGGTGATGGAAAATAAAGGAGTCCCCAGATTGGGTAATCCCGTGAGCCGAGGGAATCATTTGATCACGGTCAAGGTCGAGATTCCCAAAAAGCTTAATGCGGAAGAGAAAGAGTTACTCGAAAAATTAGCGACCATTCACGGAGAAAGTACTGGCAAAGGGGGTCTAGAAGGTTTTTTGGGAGGATTGTTTCATAAATGAATCATGCTAAAATTCCTGCTCAAAGCCAGAGTGATGCTTTACTAGATTTGCGGGGCACTCCCTGTCCGATCAATTTTGTCCGCACCAAATTGCGTTTAGAACAAATGCCGCCCAATTCTGTGCTGGAAGTTTGGCTAGATCCTGGGGAACCGATTGAACAAGTACCTGATAGTTTGAAAATGGCAGGATATCAATTGGAATTTGTTGACGATCGCCAAGAGTTTTTTGCCTTGTTTGTGCGTCGTCCCCTTGAATCGTGAGTGTTTTGGCAAATGAGATTACATGGCCACTATGGGGAACAGTCGTAGCGGTACAGGCTAATTTTTATCAGGTAAAATTGGCTCTTAGTTGCGATCGCGAGGGTGATTTAGAATATTTGCTTTGTACTCGCCGCACTAGGCTCAAAAAAATTGGGCAAAAGGTGATGGTGGGCGATAAGGTTGCGATTGAAGAACCCGACTGGCAAGATGGACGAGGGGCGATCGCTGATATCCTATCAAGAACCACCGAATTACAAAGACCTCCTGTCGCTAATGCAGATTTGATGTTATTGGTTTTTGCGGTAGAAGAACCAAAATTAGACCCTTGGCAATTAAGTCGCTTTTTAGTGCAAACTGAGTCTACAGGATTAGAACTCTGTTTATGTTTGAATAAATGCGATCTAATTCCTGAGTCGGAACAACAGCAATGGCAAGCGAGATTAGCTAGTTGGGGTTACAATGCGGTTTTGATTAGCACAATTCAAAATTATGGGATTGATAGTTTGCTATCTCGTTTAAAGGACAAAATTACCGTGGTTGTTGGGCCAAGTGGAGTTGGCAAATCTAGTTTAATTAATCAACTGATTCCTGATGTTGAGGTGCGAGTTGGTCGAGTCTCAGGAAAGTTGCAACGAGGTCGTCATACAACTCGTCATGTGGAGTTATTTGAGCTTCCTGGAGGGGGTCTACTGGCCGATAGTCCTGGGTTTAATCAACCAAGTATGAACTATAATCCTACGGATTTGGCATTATATTTTCCTGAAGCTAGAAACAGATTGGCGGATAATCTTTGTCAGTTTAGTGATTGTTTACATCGTGATGAGCCCAATTGTGTGGTGCGGGGTGATTGGGAAAGATATGAATATTATTTGGATTTTCTGGATAAGGCGATCGCGTTTCAAAAGAGCCAGCAGGATAATCCTGATGAAGAGTCTAATGTCAAACTTAAAATTAAACGGGCAGGCAAAGATCAATACGAACCGAGATTAGCCAGAAAAAAATATCGTCGTCGCTCTCGTAAGGAAAAACAGCAAAATTTGCAGGAATTGTATGGTAATCGCTCTATTGATGAGCTTTATGAAGAAGAAAGCCTCGAAGAAAAGTAACAGGTGAAATAATTTAGACTATGATGCCCCTTAAGTTCCCAACTTCTTTAAAGCCTGGAGATTCAGTAATCGCGATCGCAACTAGTGGTGCAGTAAAAGATGTCAAAGCCTTGGAAGCAGGGTTGGCAGTTTGGCGATCGCGTGGCTATCAGGTGACATTAGATGATAATTGGGATGCTCGTCAGGGTTATTTAGCAGGAGACGATACGACTAGACGTAATGCTTTAACCCAAGCTTGGAATGATCCCCAATGCAAAGCTATTCTCTGTATCCGAGGGGGTTACGGCAGTGCAAGACTATTAGAAAATTGGAATCAAACAGTTCCAGGAAATCCAAGCCCTATGCCTTCAAAGTGGATAATTGGTTTTTCCGATGTGACAGCTTTGTTGTGGAGTTTGGCTACAGAAGGAATTGCTAGTTTGCATGGCCCAATTTTAACCACACTAGACCAAGAACCAATATGGTCACAGCAAAGAATGTTCGACTATCTTGAAGGCGGAAATTTAGAATCTTTGCAAGGGAAAGGCTGGGGAAGAGGGATTGCGGAGGGAATATTGCTGCCGGCAAATCTGAGTGTGGCGACTCATATCTTGGGAACACCGTTACAACCTAGCTTAAAGGGAACTATTTTAGCCTTAGAAGATATCAATGAATATCCCTATCGCATAGATCGGATGTTAACTCAATGGCGTTTAATGGGGGTCTTATCGGGAGTCAAAGGAATTGCTTTAGGTAGATTTAGTCGTTGTGAGGCAGACCCTGGCTCGATTAGCACTAATGCAGGAGAGGTTTTACGCGATCGCCTATCCGACTTGGAAATCCCCATCGTTAGTGATCTTCCTTTCGGCCATGATGGCTGTAATGCAGTTTTACCCGTAGGTCATCATGTGAGATTGGACGGCGATCGCGGAGAGTTGAGTTTTTTAAGGGATGAGGGATTGTTAAGGGATAAGGAATGAGCGATGAGGGATGAGGAATGAGGAAGGAAAAGGTAAGAGATTAATTGCCTGGCTTGCCTTCCCATTTCCCTCAATTCCTCAATAGTTTACTTTTATTGTTTTAGTACGACTTATTTTTTACCAAACAGCTTTTGAAAGATACTTGCTAAGGGATTAGTTTTTTTCGTTGCTTTAGGTGCTGCGGGCGCTTTAGGCTTGCTGGCAGTTGAAGTTGTTGTTGGTGATGATTTTTGAGTGGGAACAGAGCTGGTCTGAAATTGGCTGATAAATTGCTTTATGCGATCGCCATCCGATAGAGAAGCTTGGCGAATCTGTCCCACTTTAGCGGCTAAATCAGATTTACCGATATAATTCAACCATTTTTCAAAGTCTTCTCGCATTAAATAGTTCAGACTTTCATCAGGCGATTTTTGGCAGAGAGAGAATAATTCTTCAGCAGTGTAGGCTAATTGCCCATCAGAAAATTTAAATGGTTCAGTCATGATTGGCTACTATGTGATTTATAAAGGTTTCTCAACGTACTCTATAATTACACAGAAAACTCTAAGATTGCTGCTAATCAGATTACAATTATCGTCGCGACAACGTTAGAGCAATCCCATAGATTTTCTAAGATTGGGGGATCATAGCAAAAAGTACTTTTTCTACGAAGAAAGCTGAATTAAAAAAAATAGATTCGAGAATTATACGAGATATCTTGATACCATGGCATCACAACATGACAAGTAGTGTAGAATTACATGCATCAAGTTTTGGCTTAAGAAATAGGGGACAATTAATAGGTAATGGGTGAGTTAACTCAAAGTAAACTAATGGTTGATTACATATGTAGGCTAATATCTTTAGTATTATCAACGAAGCTTAATGTATTTAAAATTTTCTAAAATCCAAAACAAATTAAATTTTGGATGGGCATTTATCGTTGCCGAATACTAGATAATGAAAACTGTGGCTTCTAAATTGACAATTTCTTCGATCAATTTCATCACTATCGTAGAAAGGTGAACTTATTTTGTGAAAAAATTATAATTCATGACAAATCTAACAATTAATATTATTACGATAATAGCTGAAGTTCTTCTGGTTTTCATTTTTTTCTTTCTTGTTAACTGGTGTTTTGGAAGAATGTATAGAAAAATTTTCCAAATACCTTTGATAGAAAAATTTAGCAAAAATTTTAGTCTGGCTACAATTCGCCGTCAAGTACGAAATTGTATTTTTTTCTTCAACTTTATTTTATCTTTAATGATAATTGGGCTCAATGGATATCTCATCTATCGCGGAGAAAATGTTCGAGAATATAGTTTGCAACTATTCTTGACAATACCTAGAGAGTTTTGGAATGATCTTGGGCTAGGAATTGTTAAAAGTATTGGGGTAATTATCGGAGCGAGTATTGCTCTGCGAATTTTCAATCCTCTAATAGATAAGTTATCGCAGTATGTTCAAGATTTTGACGAGATTTCTGATAATGATCAGAGTATCGCCTCATTTTTTGAGGCATTAAAAAAGAATATTAATAGTGCATCTTGGATTGCGATCGCGATTCTTTGTGCTGAATTTCTAATTCTGCCGCCTATTGTCTCCAAATATTTATATATTCTACTAAGAATTTATTTAATTATTAGCATCGGACTACTACTATTTAAAGTAGTCGCCGTGATTATTGATAGCCTTGATGCTCTCAGTGTAAAAAATTCGAGTCCCGACAATATCTTAAGGTTTTATGATAAGCTGCGACATCTGATCTCATTCCTCAAGCGTTGTTTGGAATATATCACCTATGTTTTCATGGCAACGCTATGTATTCAACAAATTGACTTTATTGCCAATTTAGCCGTTTGGGGTGCTAGTGGAATCAAGTTAATCTCTATCCTTCTCATAAGCCGAATTCTCATCTCAGTTGCCTATTTAGCTGTCGAAGAATTCCTTCTCAGCTCAGATTCTTTGACAAATGCCCAAAGACAGCGACGACAGACAATTACCCCTCTAATCCAGAGTTCTGCCAAATACATAATATATTTTGGGTCAGGTGTTTTAATGCTTGACTCGATTGGTGTTGATCCCGGACCAATTCTAGCTGGAGCAGGGATTTTAGGTTTTGCTGTTGGTCTGGGGGCGCAAAATTTGATTAATGATATAGTCTCCGGCTTCTTGATTTTGTTTGAAAATTACTATTTGGTAGGAGATTATATCGAAACTGATGAAGCATCGGGATATGTCGAAGCGATCGAATTGAGAACCACAAGGATTCGTAATTATCTTGGACAGGTCTATATCATTCGGAATGGAGATATCAATTCTATTACCAATTTCTCTAAAGGTTTTATTTATGCAAATGTTGAGGTTGGAGTTGACTACAATACGAATCTAGATTTAGTTCAAGAGATCATTGAACAAGTTGGTATCCAATTGAAAGCAGAATGCGAAGATATTCTGGAACCAACGCAAGTAGAGGGGATTGAAGAATTTGGCGAGATTCGTTTATCTATTTACACAATAACCAAGGTTAAACCGGGCAGACATGTCCAAATCAAAAGAATTGTGAGGCAAGTGCTTAAAGAAGCATTTGATCGCGAAGGAATTTATATTCCCATTGGAGAAATTGCCGATAGACCCGAATGGGTATCCAAAGTTCAGCAGGAACAAGGCAGAAAATATAGAAATAGAAAGCCAAGGCAAAAACGAATTATCAATAACGATTACAGCAGAATTCAAGGTTCACAAAAGGACGATCAACATGAGGATCAACAAAATAGGAATAATCAATTTGAAAAAACAATAGATATTAAAAAAGGTGTTGAGCAGTCCATAGAAGCAACAGCTCAAATTATTAGGGAAGCAAATCAACAAACTATTATTTCTCCACATTCAGAAAAACCTCCTTTTGAGAAATTTACTCCGGAATCTCCTGTTCCTAAGCAATTAAATCCAACTACGGTTCATCAGCTAGAGGGGAGTTCCACAAAATCTGAGCCTTCCTCAGAAACTTTGGTCTCTAAAAAACTAAATCAGGCTGCAACTCATGAGTTGAAAAACATTCCTCCCACATCTGAATCGGCTCCAGAAAAGCCAGTCCCCAAAAATAAGAATCAGAAACAGAAGCAAAGTAAACAGAGTTTCTCCAAGCAATTAAAGGATAATCTCAAAAAATTCTTGGAAAATAATTAGTAGCTGATTGTTATGCAGTGAGACCAATTACAAGTTAATTTAAGAGGCTAATGAGAATAAAACGGCCTAAACTCCAGAAAATCCTGAAACTAGGCAACTATAGTGCCACTGCGGGAATTATCGTCTTACTAACAATTATTAGCGCAATCTTATTTTTACCCTTAATTTACCAAGCTCCCATCGATAAAATAGATTTTAGTATCTCTTCTGCTCCTCCAAGTTGGGAGCATCTTTTGGGAACTAATGATTTGGGACAGGATCAATTAGCAAGAATATTGTATGGCGGTAAAATCTCTCTAGCTGTAGGAATTACGGCCACTCTAGTTTCTATTGTATTGGGGACGTTCATCGGTGCGATCGCCGGTTTTTATGGGGGCATTGTTGATAATATTTTGATGCGCATTACGGATTTATTTTTAGCTTTGCCTCAATTACCTTTATTGCTCTTAATTGTTTATTTATTTCGTGATTCTCTCAAAAATATCTTGGGCGCAGAATTAGGAATTTTTGTTTTAGTAGTCATCGTTATTGGAATTTTAAACTGGATGTCTGTCGCTAGACTAGTCAGGGCAAATTTTTTAAAGCTAAAGGAAATGGAATTTGTCAGTGCCGCTCAAGCGATCGGCGCTAAACCCAGTCGCATTATTTGGGTTCATTTATTTTCTAATGTTGTTAGCACAGTGATCGTGGCGGCAACCTTGGCTGTGGCAAATGCCATTATTACAGAATCAACCCTCAGTTTTTTAGGACTAGGTTTTCCTCCCGATGTTCCTACTTGGGGCAGAATGTTATTCGATGCCAAAGACTATCTAACCTCAGCGCCTCATATGGCTTTGTTTCCTGGGCTAGCGATTTTTCTGACAGTTTTGAGTATTAACTATATTGGTGACGGCTTGAGAGATGCTTTAGATCCTAGAGAAAAATTGGGCTAATCTCAAACAACGACAACAAGATATTATTTGTTTTGAGTAGGTGATTGACCGGGCTTCGCCCTTGAGGGCAGAGGGCAGAGGGCAGAGGGCAGAGAGAATAATTCTAACTTCTCCCTTTGGGACACAAGCCTCGCCCTTCAGGGCGAACAAGGTTTGGGAGAGATTCGAGCCTCTTCCAAACAAAAAACCTTCTGCCATCTGCCTTCCTCCTTCTGCCTTCACTTGACCTACACCTTGTTTGAGAATAATTATGACAATAGAATTAACTAGCGAATTAAATAAACCAAATCAACGGCAACTGTGGCGTGCTGCCATCAAATTACCTCTCTATAGTGTGATTATTGTCCCAATGTGGGTGGGAACTGCTGTCGCGATCGCAGAAACCGGAACCATTAACTGGCAAAACTTAATTCTATTTTTAATTTCTGCTCTTGTAATTCAAACTTGGACCAATCTTACTAACGATGTGTTTGATGATGAAACGGGAGTTGATATTCATAAATATCATTCAGTTGTTAAGCTAACTGGCAAAAAAACCGCCATTTTATGGCTAGCAAATGGTCTCCTGATCATGGGACTATTAATCACTGGACTAATTTGTTGGTGGCAAAGGGATCTCAATCTCATGATTATTGTGGTTATAGATTGTTTTTTGGGTTATATCTATCAAGGCCCGCCCTTTCGTCTCAGCTATCATGGGGTTGGGGAAATACTTTGTTTTTTTGCTTATAGTCTTAGTACCTTGGCATTTTATTATGCCCAAAACCCGCAGGTTTCCGAAACTATTTTGGCCAGTTCTATCTGCGTGGGTTTTGCTACCAGCATGATTTTATTTTGCTCCCATTTCCATCAAGTCGAGGATGATTTGGCTGGCGGGAAATATTCTCCTGTAGTTCGTTTTGGTACCGAAAAATCTGCCCAAATTCTATCTTGGTCAGCGGTGATCAACTATAGTTTAATTGGCTTATTTGTCTGGCTAGGAATGTTGCCCATTTGGGGACTGATCTGTCTGTTAAGTGTTTTTTATGCCATAAAGCTTTGCTCCTATGTTAATCGGTACCATAGTCAACCTCAAAAGGTGAGTAACTGCAAATTTATTGCTGTGGCGATGTATTTTTGGTTTGGCTTGTTGTTGGGAGTGGGTATAGTTATTCCTAGTTTAATTGCTTAATTAATTAACTGTAAGATGTCTGAATTAAACCATGATCTAAAACATGAGTATCTGGTAAGCAATAGAATTCGCTTGCATTATGTTACCCAAGGAAAAGGGCCTCTGATGCTAATGCTCCATGGATTTCCTGAATTTTGGTACTCTTGGCGATCGCAAATTTGGGAGTTTGCCCAGGATCACAAAGTTGTAGCCCTTGACCTACGAGGTTATAACAAAAGTGACAAGCCTCAAGATATCAAAGCTTATGCGATCGCAGAATTAGTGAAAGACGTAAAAGATGTGATCACAGGATTAGGTTATGCTCGCTGTATTTTAGTGGGTCATGATTGGGGTGGCGCGATCGCCTGGAATGTTGCCTATGCCCATCCCGAAATGCTGGACAAGCTCATCGTGATGAACCTGCCTCACCCTGCCAAATTTTCCGAAGCCTTGCGGAGTAATCCGCAACAAATGCTCAGGAGTTGGTATACGGTATTTTTTCAACTGCCTTGGCTGCCCGAGTTTCTCTTGCAACTTAATGGCTATCAAGCGATCTCGAACGCTTTTAGAGATTTTGTGATCGACAAAAATGTTTTCACCACACAAGACTTGGAAGCCTATAAAAAAGCTGCTGCCGCACCAGGGGCACTTACAGCCATGGTCAATTATTATCGCAATATTTTCCCCCAAATTTTGCTCCCTAGAGATTGGGATGTATTGGAAGTTCCGACATTGATGATTTGGGGGGAAAATGACAAATTTCTGGGGAAAGAATTAACCTACGAGACCCAGGATTATGTGAAAAATTTTCAGTTGCAATATATCCCAAACTGTAGCCATTGGGTACAGCAAGAAAAACCCGATCTAGTCAATCAGTATATGCGAGAGTTTTTGAGTCTATAGCAATTTTACAGGTTAGGTAGTGGGTATTGGGTGTTAGGTGTTAGGTGAATCCCGAAAAAAAGGTAAATTTAGTCCTTATAGACTTAAATAAAGTCATAAAATGTTTTTTCTATAAAAAATACTCCGATTTAAATCAAAATATAACCCTTTTAAACCTAGAACCTAACACCTAACACCTAACACCAATCTTGACGAGGAAACAAATTACCAAGTTTTGAAATTTAAAATAATGACTAAAAATAACAATAATCTTAACAACCAATCTATCACTCCCCTTAAAGCGACTCAACTACAGGGAGAAGATAAACGACAATATATTCGTACTCTATTTGACAATATCGCTACAAAATACGATTTTATTAGAACGATAGTTTTCCTCGGCCAAACTAGTTCTTGGTATCGTCAGGCATTGCGAGATTTGGAATTGCAACCAGGGATGAAAGTACTTGATGTCGGTTGTGGTACCGGTGAATCCACCAGATTTTTGACTAATTCTTACCCAGATATTGAAGTAGAAGGATTAGATTTGTCTCCTGGAATGCTAGAAGTAGCGCGTCAGTTAGATTCTGTGAGTGGTTACTTTGAGGGTGATGTCTGTAATATTGAGCGTCCTGATGCTACCTATGATCTTGTAATTACAGCTTTTACCTTCCGTAATTTTCCCGATAAGCAAACATCTTTAGCAGAAATGATCAGGGTATTGCGTCCAGGAGGACGGTTATTGATTCTTGATCATTTCCAACCGCAGAAGATCTTATGGAAGCAAACTTATACTTTTTGGATGAGTCAAGTCGTACCTCAAATTGTCAAGCCTTTTATAGAAGATAGTACTCCTTACCGCTATCTAGCCCAAAGCATTATTAATCAGTTGTCAATGCCAGAATTTACAAATTTAATTAATGGTTTTGGAGCAACAGTAACTCAAGCCAATTTCTATGGTGGTGGGGCTTCAGGGAGATTAATTGCGGTGCGTAATTGATTGCTAGAAGTTTTTTGTGCTCAATTTTGAGATAATGGCGCAAACACAGTTAAACCTTGGGGTATACAACGAATTTCTACAGGGGTTGTCCCAATAATTTCGCCGTCAACAACAACTTTTTGCGGTGGGTTAGCTGATATTTTAATTTGAGGAACTCGCAGGCAGATGATGTCTTCTCGATTAATCGGTTGTTTGATCAATGCTGAAGTGAATAAACTAGCCAGAGCATTAACAGCTTGCAAACGGCTTGCTAAATTGAATTCTTGGGATTCTCTAATCCCGATTGTCACATCAAGTAAACCATCATCTTCTACGGTTTCTCCCCATCCCTGAGCTAATATCGATGTCGGTGGGGCAGCATTGGCAACAGTCATCGCCGCAGATTGAAAATTACTTATTTGACCATCTATTTCTACTTGAGCCTCAAATGTTTCCTGGGCCGCGAATTGCTGTGCTCCAGCAAGTAAATAGGCAAAGACGCCAAATTGATTTTTAAATTCGCGATCCGCTTTAGCCACAATTTCTGCTTCAAAACCAATTCCTGCTAGTAAAATCATCGGGATATTATTACAGCGAGCCACATCGACGACTCTGGTAGTTCCTGCCAAAATAGTTTCGCAAGCAGCATTAATATTGGTGGGAATACCTAAAGCAACAGAAAAAGCATTGGCCGTCCCACGAGGGATCACTCCCAAAGGAATGTCAGTTTCCATGACTGCGGCGGCTACTGCCGAAATTGTGCCATCTCCCCCCGAAGCGATTACTAAATCTGTTCCACTTTTAATTGCTTCTTTGGCTTGTTCTCCTGGTTCTATGTCGGGTTCAGTTAAAATGACATTCAAATTAATTTGTGGTTTTAATAGCCTTTTGATCAATGCCAAATCTTGGTCGGGGTTGCCTTGTCCAGAAATAGGATTAAAGATCAAATGGGCAATGCGCTTGTTGCTCAAGGAATTGATGACAATTTTAGCTGTGACCAAATTAGTCGCTAGAGGCACATCATGAACTTCACAAATGCGCAAAAAAGTTTGAATATCTGGTTCCTGAGGTTGTGCCCCGAGAGAATCGAGGAGAAAAATTACCGCAGCAACTTCTCCTATGGCAACTTGAGCTGCAATTTGCATATCTCCTCCCATGGCACCAGGGAGTAGACAGTCTACTTTAAGATTAGTTTGCTCTTGAATTTTGTTCCCTGTATTGCCAGTCGCGATCGCCTGATACCGTGAAAGAATTACCTCATATTGCTTAACTAAGACCACCATTTCAGCCTTTTTGAGATCGTGAGCTATTAATGCAATAGTATTGGACATATTCTAATCAGGCTTCAACTCTTAAAACAGAGGGCAAAAAACAGTATTTTTATACAAAGTTTTAATGTACAAAAAGTTTCAATCATTGTACAATCCCCTCATTAGTAAGGAGATATAAATACCTAGTATCAATCAATTTATTGTTCATTAATTAAATAAGTTTAAACCAGAAATCATTAATCTCATAGATAGCACTTATGAAAAATCTTCTTCAAAGTTTGGTATTTGGCTTAGTTGCCGCTATATCTTTGCCTTCTTTTGTTTTAGCTAAAGGTGTTGCCAGTGTGACGGCTCCTGGGGGAGGCGTGCCTCAAGAGTATGAGATTAGCATCGCCAGTACACAAGAGACTTTGTATGTTAGATATGGCGAAGATGATATGTTCATCTTAAAAAAGGGCAATTGCCAAATAGAAGAAGAGCTTCAAGTATGCACCGGTGGCGAAGGCAAGCTTGTGAACTATGGGGTTTCCGAAGCGATCGCCTATGAGTCATTAATGGTCTTCACCAATACCACAAACAAAACCCTTACTGTTCCTGGCTCTGCCGTTACTATGGAGCCGAATACAGTCTTACTAGAACTATTGAATGAAAATGGCAGATATATCACTGTCATGGGTCGGATCGATGCGAACAATCCCGATGACCTGAGTGAAAATTAATGCTTTGCTATCACATTCACTCTTTCCCAATAACAAAAATTTTGGTCTTATCATGAAGCGGATTATTACAACTTTCAGTGTACTGACGATTTTAAGCAGTCAACAATTGGCCTGGCCAATCTTCTTGAGTCTGTCGGTTCCGGCAATGTTTACTGGTGAAGCCGTAGCGCAACGGCGAGGGGGTGGTGGCAGCCGGGGAGGTCGTTCCGGTGGAAGAGTAAGTGGAGGGCGCTCTTCTGGTGGTCAGAGTCGACCCCAATCAAGTAATCGAGTCAATCGACAACCCAGTAATCGGAATACAATGAACCGCGATCGCAAAAATAGTGGCCAAATCAATCGTAGTGGAGATCGCAACATCAACCGTGGGAACAATAATAATATCAATCGCGGCGGAGATCGCACTATTAATAGAGGTGGAGATCGTACCAATGCTGTAAATCGGGGTGATATCAACATCAATCGCAACAATATCAACGTCGATGGTCGCAATTACCGAAGACCAAGCAATGTCAATATCGATGTTAGGCGCAATGTCTATGTGGGGCGGCCTGGTTGGCGAACCTATGGTAGTTATTGGGGCCCCTATGGGGTTCATGCGGGTTTTGCCTGGTTGAGCTTTTTAACAGCAGCGCTGCTCATCGGTAGTTATAATTCAGCTCAAAATAATCAAACAGTCTATGTTTATATTGTTGAAGAAGAAGGAGTTGAAAAAGAATATCACGTTGATGAGGATGGGGAAATTCTTTCTGTAGAAATCGTGAGTTAATTGATGCTCTCTATAGAACCCATGTAAATCCTGAGGAATCAGGAATAAGTTATAAATCCTATTCGCAAATAGTCCTCATCCCTCTCTTGGTGCGCGTTCCCTTGCTAGGTCGACATTCCCTTGCGTCTTTCGCCGACGCGGGCTTCGACCTCTTTCGGCGGCGCGGGGTCGCACCGCTCATCCCTCATCCTTCATCCCTTACTTTATTCCCACTCAATAGTTCCAGGGGGTTTAGAAGTAATATCATAAACAACACGATTGACGCCTTTGACTTCATTGACAATCCGATTGGAAATAATCTCTAGAAGTTCATAGGGGACTTTTGCCCAGTCAGCAGTCATACCGTCTTCGCTGGTGATCAAACGCAACACAATAGGATGAGCATAGGTACGTTGATCTCCCATCACGCCTACACTGCGAATTGGCAGCAGGACAGCAAAAGCTTGCCAAAAATCGTGATACATTCCCTGTTTGGCAATCTCATCACGTACGATAAAATCAGCATCCCGCAAAATATTTAGCCGTTCTGCCGTTACTTCCCCAATAATCCTAATTGCTAATCCTGGCCCTGGGAAAGGATGACGACGCACAATTTCTTCTGGTAAACCAATAGAACGAGCTACCTTACGAACTTCATCTTTGAAGAGTTTGCGTAATGGCTCCACTAATTTGAAGCGAAGATTTTTCGGTAAACCACCTACATTATGATGACTCTTGATCTTAACTGCTACTCTTTCCCCGGTTTTAGGGTCGACATTGGTATTTGCTGATTCAATCACATCAGGATAGAGAGTTCCCTGAGCTAAATAGTCGAAAGGGCCTAACTTATTTGACTCCTCTTCAAAGACATGGATAAATTCATGTCCAATAAGACGGCGCTTTTTCTCCGGATCAGTAACCCCTTCCATTTTCGCCAAGAAGCGTTCGCGAGCCATCACATATTCAACAGGAATCTTGAACTTTTTGTCAAAAAGCTCGACTAATCTTTCTGGCTCACCTTTACGCATGAAACCTTGATCGATGAACATACAGGTTAGTTGATCACCAATAGCTTTGTGTAACAAGAAAGCAAGAGTGGAAGAATCTACTCCACCAGATAAGGCCAACAAAACCCTTTTGTCGCCAACCTTAGCGCGAATTTCGCGGATTGACTCCTCAACAAAAGTTTCAGTCGTCCAAGTCGGTTCACATTCACAGATGTGATAGACAAAATTACGGATTAGAGCAATTCCACATTCAGAATGAACTACTTCAGGATGAAATTGCACGCCAAATAATTTTTTTTCAGGATTAGCGATCGCAGCGCAGCTAGTATTATGGGTATGGGCTAAAGCATCAAATCCTGGGGGCAGTTGAGTGCAAGAATCTCCATGACTCATCCACATTGTTGAACCTTCCTCGACATTGGTCAACAAGTCAGTAGGATCATCAATAAATAATGAGGCTTTCCCATACTCAGCTTTTTTAGCCCTTTCTACCGAACCCCCTAGCTGCTTAACCATGAGTTGCATTCCGTAGCAGACCCCTAAGATCGGAATTCCTAATTCCCAGATTTGGCGATCGCATTGTGGTGCATGCTCATCGTAAACAGAGTTAGGGCCCCCAGAAAGGATAATTCCCTTGGGATCAAGATTTTTGAGCTGTTCTGCGGTGGTGCGATAGGAAATAACTTCAGAATAAACTTGAGTTTCTCGGATACGACGAGCGATTAATTCAGAATATTGAGAGCCAAAGTCTATAATAGCAATGGTTTGACGATTAAAGCTATTTTTCTGTTGGGATTTAACCTCTGGAGAGGATGCAACTGATTCCGTCTGCATAGTTATGATTCTGGGGATAAATTTAATGTAGATTTACGAATTTAGAGGAAGCCCCGTCTTTTTAAGCTGGGGTCTCTCTGACAAGTAAAAAATAATTACAAAATGTGAACTTTCTCTTTTCAATCTATAAGTCGATGAGTTACCATGTTCGAGGTTACCTGTAGCCTAAACCTGTGAAGCTCAGAAATATTCATATAATGCTAACATAATTTTTCTAAAATTTTTGAGCTCCTAAAGCTTTTTTTTATAATTTTCCTCTGACGATCAAAAACGATAGAACCCACCTTAACGTTCTGTTCTATGTGTTTGTAGATATAGGCTTGGGATCTTTGGTCTATGGATTCTGCGATCGCAGAGTAAACTAAATCCACCCAGCTGCTCCCGGTCTGCCCATCGAGATGTCGCAATATTTGCAGGGCTGATTCTGTGGTTTCACAGGCAAAAATGTCTTGAATCTGAGTTTTCGGCAAACCTGCCTGGGCACAATAGGCAGTAAGAATTTCCAATCTACCATCTGCTAGATGATTGTGAGTATGAAAAATTCCCCCTGCTAGTTTAATCAATTTGCCATGATAACCAAATAAAAGGATTGATTGGACTTGGTGCATTCCGGCTGTGACCAACATCGAGCCAATCCAGTTAGCAGTTTTAACGATTCTTTGGGGGTTAATTCCCAATTTGGGAGCCAAATCTACGCCATTTTCCCCGAGGCAAAAGACTAAAGAGTCAAACTCTTGCGCTTTGGCGATTAACTCTGCTTGATATTTTTCTAATTGACTGGCTGCGGTCAAAGGTTGCACAATACCAGTTGTGCCCAAAAGAGATAAACCTTCGACTACGCCAAAAGCGGCATTAGAAGTTCTTTGGGCTAGCCTTCGTCCTTCTGGCAAAATAATTGTTATTACAATAGTTTCATCTGTTGCTAATAAAGGCTGAAGGTTTTGGGTGATTAATTCTCTGGCGTAACCATAAATGGCCCATTGTTTTTCATTGTTGATTTGAATTCCAATTCCTTCTCCACCTTTGATTTCGATTCGAGAACTATATCTTGTATGAGGGAATTGGGGATTTGGGGAATTGGGGATTTGGGGTAACTTTTTACGTTCTACTAATGCCCAAATGGGTGTATTGCGGGTAATATCTAAATGCTCTCCTGGGTCGCTGCGTGTGATGGCTAAAGCAGATTGACCATTAATTCGAGCTATTTGTTCGATGGGAATATTAACTTTCTGGGGTGGTTTAATAAGATCGACGGTAACACAATCTTCTGTGAAATCTTGATGTAGATATCGTAGCGCTGCGATCGCAGATGCACAAGCAAAAACAGGAAGAGTGTAACCCATAATTTAAGGGATGAGGGATGAGGGATGAAGGATGAGGATTAGGAGATGAAGGATGAGGAGTAGGGGATGAAATGTCTTTTGTTTTATAAGCCTTATGGGGTTTTGTGTCAGTTTACAGATAATAGTGCAGATGGGGGGAGTCGGAAAACTCTCAAGGATTATATCAAGATCCCTGGTGTTTATTCTGTGGGAAGATTGGATCTCGATAGTGAAGGGTTATTGTTGTTAACTGATAATGGTAGATTAAAGCATCATTTGGGTCATCGCAAATTTGCCCATCCTCGTACTTATTGGGTGCAAGTTGAAAGGATTCCTAATGATCAAGATCTTGACAAGCTGCGATCAGGAATACAAATCAAAGACTATCGCACTCGCAGAGCACAAGTTAAACTGCTAGAGAGAGAACCCGAGCTGCCGCCAAGAATTCCGCCAATTCGCGATCGCAAAAATGTCCCAACCTGTTGGTTAGAAATAACTCTGACTGAAGGGCGCAATCGGCAAGTTAGACGCATGACAGCTGCGATCGGATTTCCTACGTTGAGACTAGTTAGAGTGGCAATCAGTATCAAAGTAGCCCAGAAAAAAGACCCCAAATCTCAGTTTTATTCATTTGGGTTAGATTCTCTACAACCAGGAGAATATCGAGAATTGACAGCCACAGAAAAACAAATTATTCAGGGATTATTCTGAGATATACTGGCTTCCAGATAAAAAATTCTCAATTTTCCCCCATTTAAAGCTAATACTTTAGTGCCAGCAATCCTCAATTTTCCCCCATTCGAGGGCAAGCAATTTTCAATTTTCAATTTTCAATTACTTAAATGTTTCCCGAATATATTCCTGTAGAAGCCAACCAACTAACTGAAAATACGTCGATCGCTTTGGCCAAAGAAATTAAAATCTCAGCGATAGCTACTGATTTTAGTCCCGAAGCAATTCCCACTACCTATGTAAAACAGGGAAATGGCGGCACTCCCATTTTATTACTCCATGGATTTGATAGTTCCCTTCTAGAATTTCGTCGTCTGTTTCCGCAACTCGCAGAACAACAAGAAACTTGGGCAGTGGATTTGTTGGGATTTGGCTTTAGCGATCGCGTTCCCAATTTGCCCTATAGCGCCGCAGGAATCAAAGCTCACCTTTACTACTTCTGGAAAACCCTAATTAAAAAACCTGTAATTCTTGTTGGTGCTTCCATGGGAGGGGCTGCGGCGATCGATTTTACGCTGGAATATCCTGAAACTGTAGAAAAATTAGTTTTACTCGACAGTGCAGGACTCGCCAAACAACCCATGATTGGCAAGTTTATGTTTCCACCCTTAGATTATTGGGCAACAGAATTTCTGCGCAACCCCAAAGTCAGACATAATATTAGCAAAGCAGCTTATTATGACAAGAGTTTTGCCAGCCAAGATGCTCAGGTTTGCGCTTCACTGCATCTAAAATGCCGTAATTGGAATCAAGCTCTAATTGATTTTACTAAAAGCGGTGGCTATGGTTCTTTTACCAAAAAAGCGTCAAATATTGCCCAGGAAACCTTGATTCTCTGGGGCAAACAGGACAAAATACTGGGCACTAAAGATGCCCACAAATTCGCCAAATTAATCCCCAATAATCAATTGGTTTGGATTGACAATGCTGGTCATGTTCCCCATTTAGAAAAATCCCAAGCTGTTGCCCAAAAAATTCTCACTATCGTTTAAAGATCTCAACTCTCAAATATCCAACTTTCAAATTAACGATAATCCTGAGACTGAATATCCCGCAAACGGGCTTCAGGACGCAGAAAGCGATCTACTTGAGACTCAAAAAAGGCGCGATTTTTCATTAAATGCTTAGGATTTTCATCATCAAGGGGATAGAGCAAAGCTTGTCGCAATGCTTGAATCACAGCAGAAGTAACGTTATACATCGATCGCTGAAAAGTAATTCCCAATTGAATTAAAACATCATCCTCGCCTCGACAATTTTGTTCATAATATTCCTGCAAATAATCAGGCAAAAAATGAAACATATCATCCATTAATAATGTGGGAGGAATCCCTGCTGTTCCCACAGGGAAGACATCGGCGTAGAGAATGCCGTAGTGAAAATCTTTCTGCCGAGCAGGCACCTGTTCCGCTTGAGCATTATAGGATTTGGTGCCCCGGAAAGGAGCTGTCCGATAAAAGACTGCTTCGACATAGGGCAAAGCCGCTTCATACAACCAAGTAAAACCTTGGGATTTAGGGATAATTTCGTAGCATTCATCGTCAATATAAACATGATGATAGATCGGACGCCCCGCAACAGCAAAGATGCCATTTACCAAAAAGTCCATCGCATCAGGAACTCCTTTAAATCCACCTTCATCATAGATATCAGACATTTCAAAGAAAACAGGTGCCATTACCTCCCAAAATAAACCGAGATTGGAATAGTAAGAGAGTTGTCTTACCTGTTCGAGAAACATATCGGGAAAGAGTTTATAGAGCCCCAACATTAGAGGATTACCTTTAAAATAAGCCTTAATCGCTCTGTCCGCATTAGCTTTATACTCTTCTGTATCGAGATAAGCATCAAACTTACCCCAACCCATGTCTCTTCCATGCCACAGCATGGCTCGCATACAGGCTTCGGCAAATTCCATATTAATGCGATCGTGCCAGAGATGATGGAACAACTTGGGCATTTTGCTGGTTGTTCCCTTCTCCATAAATTCTAGTAATTCAGGATGGGCTGATGCTCGGCCTCGCCAAACCTGGAGATCGGCATTTTCTCCTGCATAATGATTGGGTAAATCTAAATACTTCTGAGGCAGAAAATACTTAAAGAAAGGCAGCGGATTGAGAAATACTCGTTCGGCAATATAGAGTAAATCACGCCAATAGAAATCCATTGGTACAGCATAGGCTTTATAAATACCAATTATCTGCATCAGGTTCTCTGGAGTATCAGGCAACATTGAGCCACCAGCTTCCAGACGATGGATCACATCAGCAAATTCGTGAGTGGAAGGAGGAATTTTACTGGTAGATTTGGGAGATGTTTGTACCATAATTAGCTGTTCACTTGCGACTTAATAACTCTTGTACGGGCGAATGGTCACTCGCCCCTACTGATAACTGACTTGTCCTCGAATGGGGATAACTATCAGCTGATAACTGTTCACTGTTCACTGTTAACTGATTAGTAGTGGGTTCAATCCAACGCAATAACCAATTAGGCTGGATTCCCAAAAATAAAATAATTATTGTCAAAGCAAAAGCAGGAATGCTTTCTGAGCGCAGTACCCGTGGATAGTAGGCCAGTTTATTATCTAATTTACCGAAACAGGTGCGGTTGAGCAGAATAATAAAGTAAACAGCGGTTAAACCAGAAGCAATAATGCAGAGCAAAGTCGCGATCGGGAAAGTACTAAAACTGCCCTGGAAAATAATAAATTCTGCGACAAATCCTACTAGGCCAGGAATCCCGGCGCTTGCCATACCGGCTAGGATTAGTAACCCACTGGTAAGGGGTAAACCTCGAATGGGATTCATTAATCCGTTGAGAATATCCAAATCACGAGTTCCCACTTTCCGTTCCACGATACCAACTAAATGGAATAGTAAGGCTAGGATCAAACCGTGACCAATCATTTGCGCAACTGCACCCAAAATACTTAATTCTGTACCTGCCGCTACCGCTACCAAAATATAGCCCATGTGGCCAATGGAACTATAAGCCACCATGCGTTTAATATCTTTTTGTGCGATCGCGCTGAGGGCTCCATAAAGCACGCTCACTGTGCCGATAATTGCTAATCCTGGAGCAACTAGCGACCAAGCCTCGGGAAATAATTGTAAGCCAAAACGAATCAGACCATAGGTTCCCAATTTAGCGAGAATACCGCCCAAAAGAATTGTCACTGCAGGAGAAGCTTCGGTATAGGCATCGGGCAACCAAGTATGCAAAGGAACCAAAGGAATTTTAATGCCAAAGCCCACCAGCAAGACCGTTAATAAAATTAGTTGTGTGATTAAGGGTAATCCTTGCGAAGTTAGGCTGTCGTAATCAAAACTGCTGCCACCATTGAGAAAACCAATGCCCAAAAAGGCTGCTAAAACCAATAATCCTGAGACTGCAGTATATAGGAGGAATTTCGTTGCGGCATAGCCTCTTTTTTCCCCTCCCCAGATGGCAATCATCAAGTAAAAGGGAATTAGTTCCAATTCATAGAAGATTACGAAGAGTAATAAATTTTGAGCGGCTAATGCTCCGGTGATTCCGGCATTAATTAGGAGAATCAAAGAATAATAAAGCCGCGGCCGTTCGACATTTTCTCCAATACTATAAATAGCAACAATGGTGAGTAAGCTATTTAAAATTAATAGAGGCAAAGATACACCATCAATTGCCAAGCTATAACTTAAGCCGATCGCATCTATCCAGGAATAATATTCTGAAAATTGCCAGCCACCATTACTTAAATCAAACTGAGTTAATAACCAGATTGTAACGGCAAAAGTTCCTAGGGCAAACAGGGTTGTGATTTGCTTCAGGCGAGCTGAGGCAATTTTACCTGGCAAAAAGCCAATAATTACAGCTCCCATTACAGGTAGCCAAAGTAAAAAACTAAGTATTTTCATTGATCATTAAAAATTTATCATTTGTTAAAAAGATAATTGGGGAATTAAAGGGAAACAGAGTATTCCAATAAATAAAATTACTCCTAAAACAATTGAGAGGAAATAAAATTGACTTTGCCCAGAAACGTTGTACTTAAGGCTTTCACCACTAAAAACAGTTGCTAAGCCAACGAAGTTAATTACACCATCAACCAAATAGCGATCGCACCAAGAAATCAACCTCGAAACTAAGCCAACTACCAGAACAATCGTGACGCGATAAAGTTGGGCAGTATAAAGGTCGTAAGCAAAAAAATCTTGCACTGCTTTCGGCTGGAGAACAATGGGTTTGGCAATCTTGTCATTGAGATAGATAAAAGCAGAGGCACTAGCACCAATAAGAGTTGAAGCAATTAAAGAAAGTACAACAGTTGAATTTAACTGTGACCAACTCGGCAACAAATTCCAGCGCTGCAATAAAATTGGAACATGTAAAGCAAATCCCATGCCAAAGGTCATCGGCAAGACTAACGCCCATAACCCCTCGGGAGAGCGCACCGTCATCGGTTTCTCGGAGCCACCAAAAATCATCACAAATTCGCGGGTCAGACTAAAAGCAGTCAAGCCATTAACGATTACGAGCACAGCAACTAACCAAGGATGAGTTTGCCAGAGATTATCTGCCATTTCGGTGAGAGTCCAAAAACAGCCCAAAGGAGGAAAAGCGACCAACGAAGCGGCACCTACTAAATAACTAATTCCCGAAATGGGACGACGTGACCATAACCCTCCGTATTGGGTTAAATCTTGGGTAATAGTGTTTAAAACAACTCCCCCAACACTCATCACGAGTAAAGACATTGCGATCGCATAAGTGAAGAGCAATTTTAAGGCGGTAATATCCTGTTGGGTTGCCACTGCAATAAAAACTAGTCCCATATAGGCACTAACGGAATAGGAAAGAGAACGCTTGATGTCAATTTGTGCGATCGCGATCAGGCCAGCGCCAATGGCCGTTGTTGCGCCGACAACCATCATAAAGTTAGTAGCAAAAGAAGATAGAGCTAAAACAGGTTGTAATTTAATCAGTACCCAAGCACCGGTCGAGACCACAATTGTATTCCGCAAAATTGTTCCAGGCATCGGCCCTTCCATGGCCTCATCCAACCAAAGATGGAGCGGAAACTGGGCACATTTACCCAAAGGACCGGCGATTAAGGCTAAACAAAGTAAAGTTGCGACCGTAGGATCAATATCTGTAGTCCTTGCCCAGTCTGCCAATTCTGAATAATTCCAGGTTCCTGCTAGGGGCAATAAAGCGACCACCCCCATCAAGAGAATCAAATCTCCTACCCGTTTAGTCAAAAAAGCATCCCTCGCACCAGTAACCACCAAAGACTGGTTAAACCATAAACCGATTAATAAATAAGTTCCTAAAGTAAGAATCTCTAATACTACATAGCTAAAGAAGAGAGAATTACATAAAACTAGGGTAGACATCCCTGCTTCAAATAAAGCCAGTAGGGAAAAGAAGCGAGCCCAACCCCAATCCATTTCCATATAGCCAATGGCATAAATTTGGGCTGCTAAATTCAAACCTGTAATTAAAACTAGTGCCCCAACAGTAACAGAGGAAATTTCAACATCAAAAGCAATATTTAAATCGGCAGCATGCAACCATTGAAAAGATAAATATTTGGCTGGTTGCTGCCAAGTTTCCCTGAGGGCAAAAATACTGTGAACCAAGGCCGCAAATGTCATTAGGGTGTTTAGATAACCTGATGGTCTAGGCCCTGTCCGACGAATAATTCCTGGAGACCAGGGAATCGCTAGGATTGCCCCAATCAAAGCGTATAGGGGGACTATCCAGATAGTCTGACTAAAACTTGCTTCCATAGATACTTGATTATTTTATCTTTTAGCTTTGTTCATTGTACTTTACCATAGCGTTTGATCTATGCAAAAAAAAATATGATTACCTTATTTCTATGATTACAAATATTTAAACATTAAAATAAAAGCTTTATAATTTAATGTTTACTCTAAAATTCTATATTGGCACAGTAACTAGCAAACACGACAGGCAATGTAGATAGCTTCTACCCCATCAGCAGGGAGATAGGCGCCGCACTCTTGAGCCATAATCTTCCAGTGGCCAGCTGCTTCTAATTGATTAATTGTGGCTTTGATTTCGGAGTTAGGTTCTTCATACACTGATTTTCGAACACTAAATACAATGAAACCATCAGTTCGAGTAACTCTGATAAATTCCGGAAGTGCCGAAGCTGGCATTGCACAATGACTAAATCCTCCAGCACATAATACGGCATCAAACTCATCTGAAGGCAAGATATCATTTGTTTCAGGAAAGCGAGCATAATGGAGTGCCTCATAAATTCCTCGCTGCTCAGCCTGGGCCAACATTTTAGAAGAGAGATCGACACCGACAATAGAAAGAGGAGTATAACCAAGGCTTAGAAGTTCAACTCCACCAATGCCTGTACCTACACCAGCATCCAAGATCCGCATATTTTTTTGAAGCGGTACAATTTTACTAAAAAATAACGTCGTATAATGGCTGCACCCAGATGTGCCATCACCGGCAAGCTCCTGGAGGAATTCATCATAATTCTCGGCATGTTTATCATATGCTTGCTCCAGTCTATCTGGATCATAGACAAGGCTGTGCACATCTCTATGAAACTCCCCAATGGGACCTTCAACCATTTGACCCTCAATATGGTCTATTTTGCCTTGATTCTTAGAATTCATCACCTAAGTTCCTCTGCTGCTTTTTTTAATGCTTCTCGATAACTGGCACCGTATTTTTGATAAAGATGATGATCAGGGTCATTAGCAACAAACCATTCTGCCTGATAAAGCTCAAAAATATCCACACCTTTTGCTAAACCAAAATCTAATAAGGGAGGCAAAGGCCCGACGCGACCTCGACCTGCTGGGTTCGATTGTGCTGCGGTTTGGACTTCTAAAACTGTTGTCGCATCATACTTTTTAAATAAACTGCACCAGTCAGCATAACAGTTTTTACCTTGAGCATAAAGATTGAGGGCATTTTTCGTTAATCCTTGAGTACCAATACCAAAACCTTGGGCCGCCGCATGGGCAGCAACTTCTCGGGCTATGTCATAGGATTTCCCGTAATTGTTGATCGTCACTAAAATAGTTTTTTCTGTCTCAATGCTGGCGAGAAAATCGATAAAATCCAAACTATGCTCTTGCCATAGTTCTGGAGAAAGGCCAATGGAAGGCTTGGTCCATTCTTTGGTACAGGGATTTTTGGCATAGGTAACCCCATTACCGGGATAAGACTCTGCCCCCACACCAATACCAAAACGAAAATAACCCAGCCAGGGCTGATCGCCAAACTCTGCGATCGCAGCTCGCACAACTTTACGATAATTATCTTGATAATCTTCGTCCCAAAATACAGGCGTTTGGGGTGGATCTATTTCACATCCTTTGCCAATTTTGCACTGACAACTAACCGTATCGGTATTTTTCAGAACATATTCAGGCGTGATTGATTTGCCGTTAAATTCTTGTTGAGATCTCTGCGCTGCACCCCATAATAAAATATTGACAGTTTTTCCGGCTTCAATCCAAGGTTTTGCCTGTTGATAGACATAGCTCCAATTATATTGAGAAGTAGCACCAGGTCCTTGATCGACTAATGACCAAGGAATTACGATATTGGCCCCAGTAACTGTAGGATCATTAAGGATATAACGTTCGATTCTGCTCCATTCCTGCGTTGGGAGATTAGCTGTATTTAGAAATAATCCTCTAGGTTTTCCTTGAAGCGTGGATTTTACCGTTGCTGTAGCGTTAGAAGAAGATTGGGAACTTTCCTTGCGGCAACCCAGGAGCAAACCAGTAGAACTAAGTAGTATTAGCGATAATGCGATCGCTGAAGGTAGAGACTTGAGACTCTTGAAGTTCAACATGATTCTGTTTCATGGTAAATTGCAACCCTAACGTACCCTAAATAAAAATAAAAATGGGCAAATTAATTCTGATTTGGGAAATTCCCCTAGCGATATTATCTTTTGTCTTTTATAAAATTACAAAATTTCTCATTGGTAATCTCTTCACTATTTACTTAGTGCTTAATAAAAGCAAAGCTTCTATGTGGCGTTTTATTTCTCGAAAAATGCTAGATTCTCCTCTTATCTTACCCGTGTTGATGACCAAAGGCCCTCGTTGGAATACCCATGCCATTATCGGCACTTTAGGGCCTTTTAAGGTGGAGCAAGAAGTAAGTCTAAATATTGCGACAGCTAATAGTTCTGCTCGTTCTTGGATTGCTGTTATTTATAGTTTTCCTGGTTATAAAACAATAACTAGTTTAGAATCCAGTAAAATTTCTACTAATAATGATTGGTATAGCATTAAACTTCCTACGGGCAAATATTCTTTCGGGCTAAGATATTATAATCGATTAAATAAAATTACTTTGCCAGCAATTAAAATTGACGATAATATTCTAACTGATTCACAGGAGGTTCCTGTCAATAACAATGATTTTTATCATGATTTAATTAAAGCTAAAAGTTGGTTTTATTCTAGCTTGCATTATTATATTTTCACCATTTTAAAACTTAGAAACTTTTTACCAGAATCTTTTGTGAGAAAAGAGTTTTTGCCAGTGGGGGCACCAGATACTTTTTTTGCTTATAATTATTTAGGAAAAAGACAAAGTTTGAAGCTAGATTTCGCGCAAGAAATTATTGATAACTGTAATATATATTTTAATCTTTATGATCGCTCTAGTTTACCTTTAAGCTGGTGTGAGATTTCTACCACAGAACATAATATCGCTGCTCCTGAAACGAATAGCTATTATTTATTAAGAATTCGCCCTCAACCTGGATTGTCTTTTGACACTTCTAAGATTCAGTTTCAAATTGTCACGGAAAATGATTTATCGCAGCAAGCTCTTTTAAAGAATAATTAATATCGTTTACTGATCACTTATTACTTCCGCGAAACGGCACTAGTGACGCTCGTCACACTACTTACAGGGTACATGTACTAGTTTTGATTTAGTAGAGTTCACCGGAATTAAGAACAATGACTAACTATCAATCCAAGTTTCACAATCAATTTGATTTTGTCCCCAAAATGTTGAGTGGCATGATGGGGGTTGCGATCGGCTTGATGATTGCAACATCGCTTCACTGGATTTAATCTTGCGGTGCAAAAGTAAATAATTGATTGATTTACTAGACTACTCATAGAGATATGGTTTATAACAAACCGAAAGAACATCTCAGTCAGAATCTCTAAAGTGATTAATGAAAGTAAATCTTGAAGATGACATCTTAGCTATCTCCCATGAAGATCTCCCTAAATATAAAAAAGGTGGTTCCATCGTGAGAAATAGCTATTTTTGGGCTTTAAAATCGATTGCTTGCTATAGTTCTAGAGGTCAAGATTGGGAATACGATCGCGATGTCTGGGTTGCCTTATCTAGGATGTTACTTGCTTTTACTGGATCAGGGTATTTGGGCGATCGCGAAACAACTCTGGAGTTCTCAGAAACGACTCCAATTCCCGAAGAATTACGTTCCATTTCCACTTGGCTATAGCCTTATTTTTACTGCTCAAAAATCTAAAAATTAATTATTTTGTTTTTAATCCAGGTTATGCTATATTTATCTGGCAAGGGCGATTAGCTCAGTGGTAGAGCGCCTGCCTTACAAGCAGGACGTCACAGGTTCAAGTCCCGTATCGCCCATTTTGTTTTGTGATTGTTGTTTTTAAATCATACAACCTCGTTTGATGATTTTCTGGTTTTGGCATTAAGAACATTTCATCGCTCTATCAGAGTTATTTTGTTTTGATTCTATCTCTCTCCTTTTAGCCGCCCAGTGCTACGAATATACCTAATGTTGAAAGCATTACTTCAAAATAATCAAGGAACGCTTTTTGAGAACGTTCCCTAATTATGCAAATTACTTATTTTTTGCTTCCAAATTTTCTAACCGACTTTTCAAGTCCTGATTATCTTTCTTCAACTTATCAAGTTCCTCTCTCAACTCCTTAACAGCCTTATCACTACCAATATTTTTCTGTACCTTACTAATCGCTTCATCAGCTCTTCTTTTCACCCTGCCATCAGGAGATTGAGCCGAAAGATTTTGTAAAATCGCGATCGCCTTGGGAGTCTGCATTTGCCCTAAAGCTCCAGAAACTGCAACTTGAGTCAGGAAGAAACCTTCCCCTGATAAAGACTCCAATTGCTCTAAAATCTCGGCAACTTTTTCGGGAGTTTGGCCAGCCGAGACTGCTCCCAAAGCACGAATTGAAGCCAATCTCAAAGCCTGAGGAGTACCTAGCTTTGTATATTCAAGAATAATATCAACCGCAGCTGCTGAAGTTGTCATTTTACTTAATCCCGCGATCGCCCCACTGCGGACAGTTTCATTCCAACCAGCACGGGTGTTTAAGATATCTTTTAATGTTGCGATCGTCTCTTCCTGTTGCGCCTTCAAATTGCCGGAGACCATTCCTCCCAAGCTGCGAGCTGCTGAAGCTTCCACATAATAACTAGCACCTGCTGTGATCAAACATTGCTTGATAGTTTCATAGGCATCAACTGTTTTAAAGTTACTTAGAGCCTCTATCACCGCACGGCGAACTCTTGCATCGGAATCTTGCAAACCTTCGACTAATGCGGCTTTTGCTTGGTTGAGTTTAATTTTCCCAAGAATTTTTGCCACTTCTACTCTGACACCCCAAAAGCTATCTTCTGTTAGAGATGCTGACAAAGCTTTAACAATTTCTAACCCGCCTTTTTTACCTAATGCTTTCGCGGCATATATCCTAGAAACAGAATCAACATCGTATTTAAGTTGATTTTTTAATTGAGTAACGGGATACTCAAGTTTGACTGTCTTGAGAATATAGTTATTAACATCAAAGCTAATGAAATCAGGTTTTGTCTCTAAGGGGAAATAGAAAGATTGTTCTTTTTGATGGATGCGTAGACTATAGTTTTGTGGTGCACTATCAATATAACCAAAAGCAATGGGAATTTTGAGGTCAAATAATTGACTATCACTTCCAGTCTTATTATCTTTGGCTTGAGTCTGGGTGACAGTCAACTTGGCAAGATTACTATCGCTATCCCAAGAATAAGCTACTTTGTAATCGGGATGTCCACCACGGAAGACATATTGATCGAACAAACCAGCTAAGTTATAGCCTGTCGCTGAATCGATCGCCCGCAATAAATCGATAGTTTCTACTGTCTGATGAGCATTATCGTTTACAAAGGTATGAATTGCTTTATCAAATAACTCTTCACCGAGAATGCCTCTAATCATATGATAAACACATGCACCCTTTTCATAAAGATGACGGTCGTACAGTTCGATCGCCTCGCGGTAGATATTCGTCACAATCGGACGACGATAACGAGAACTATCTTCTGCTAAATAGCTTCTGGCTTCATTGAGCATGTAATAAGCGGCATCATCCTTGCCATATTCATGATCAGTCCATAAAACCTCTGCATAGGAAGCCATGCCTTCTTTGATCCAAGCATGAGACCAATGTTTAATTACTACCAAATCGCCAAACCATTGATGGGCAAGCTCGTGCAAGACCAAACTTTCGGTACGCATATTATCAATCGCAGCCCGTTCGTCCAATAAACAGCGATCAGTCAAGAGAGTTGTCGAGGTATTTTCCATCCCGCCAAATATAAAATCATCAACGCAAACTTGAGCATATTTGGGATAGGGATAAGTATATCCGTATTTTTTAGATAAATACTCCATCATCTGAGGAGTTTTACCCATACTGATTTTTGCTTCTGTTTCTTTGCCTTTTTCGACATAGTAGGTGACTGGAATGCCTTGCCAAGTATCGCTTAATTCAGCAAAGTCACCGACAGCTAAGGTCATTAAATAGGTGGGATGAACTTGTTGTTGATGCCAATGGTAAATCTTATCTGAGCCAACTGCTTCGGTGCTCACTAGTTTTCCATTAGATACAGCTAGATATTTACCTGGGACTCTGACTTTGATTTCCGAAGTTGCTAACTGCCCAGGATAATCGAAACAGGGAAACCAAAAACGCGAGTCTTCATCTTCTCCTTGTGTCCATACTTGCGTTGGTTTATCGGGATAATGCGCGTCAGGTTGAATAAAATAGATGCCTCGTTGGGGATGATCCACGCTGTAGGCGATCGCAATATCAATCTTGGCTTCTGTCGTGGGTTGCAATAAATTGATTTGCAGCTTTTCGCCATCATAGTCAAAAGGTTGGCTCACTCCGGCAATCATGACTGATTCGAGATTTAAATCGACTGCATCGAGGGTAAGCTGTTCGATACCTTGGCGTACGGGAGTTAGGGTAATGGTGCAAGTTCCTGTAAAACTCTGGTTGGGGATGTCTAAGATTAGATCTAGTAATATGTGGTCTACTTGTCCAGGGCGATCGGGATTGTAGTGAGGTTTAGCCCCTGGAAGTTCAAAGGATTTAGTTTTTTTCTCTTCGGTATCGAAATATAGCGACATAAGGAGTTGTGCAATGTGATGATATAGATCTTATCTTACTCAATTTGTCGTCATCCTATCGTAGGTTGGACAATGGGAATACTCCCTGCGGTATTCATTCTATTTAAAATATGCAAGTTACAATCTAGGTTGTGATTAATGACAATCATGGTTATTTGATTACTCATGATTTGTACAATTTAATTTACACCGGACACAATGCAATATATTGGGAATGAGCAAGATAATGATTGATATTGTTGAAGCAGATCTTAGTTTGTCTGCTCATGGGGAGGCACTCATCAAATTGATGGATTTGTATGCCCTCGACCCCATGGGTGGTGGTAAAGGTCTTTCAAGCTACGTTAAGGCAAATCTCCCTACCGAACTTGCAAAGAGAAAATCGGCACATGTTATCCTCGCATTTGTTGATGAGCAACCCGCAGGGCTGATGGTTTGTTTCGAAGGATTTTCCACATTTGCCTGCAAGCCACTACTAAATATTCATGACCTTATGGTTGCTTTGCCTTATCGAGGAAAAGGTTTGTCCAAACTTCTGTTGCGGAAAGCAGAAGAGATTGCCAGGCATTTAGGCTGCTGCAAACTGACTTTAGAGGTACTAGAAGGAAACCAGGTTGCCCAATCGGCCTACAAGGCGTGCGGTTTTAGTGGGTATGAGCTCAATCCTCAAATGGGCAAAGCATTATTCTGGGAAAAAAAATTAGAAGATGAGTGTTCTAAATAGCAAATTCAACTCTTGCGCTCCCAAAGAAATTTCCTTTCAGATTCTTTGATCGGAACATCATTAATGCTGGCTTCGCGTCTTTTCATCAGGCCATTTTCGGCAAATTCCCAATTTTCGTTGCCATAGGCACGATACCAAAAGCCTCCATCATCATGCCATTCGTATTCAAAACAAACTGAAATACGATTCTCTCTAAAGCTCCAAAGTCTTTTTTTGAGCCGATAATCTAATTCTTTAGCCCATTTTCGTTGAAGAAAAGCCACAATTTCGGCTCTTCCACTAATAAATTCAGCGCGATTGCGCCATTGAGAATCGATAGTATAAGCTAAAGCAACTTTTTCCGGATTACGAGTATTCCAAGCATCTTCAGCTCCTTGGACTTTAGCTGTTGCGGTTTCGAGATTAAATGGGGGTAGGGGTGGTTTAGTTTCCATAGATTTCAATATTTATGACAAAGTTAATACAGGAATTTAAACAAAACAAGCTTGAAAATCTTGACGCAACTGTTCCGAATCAAGATTGCGACCAATAAATACCAATTCATTTTTCCGAGTTTCCTCTGACTTCCATGGACGATCTGGTTGCCCGTCGAAAATCATATGAACGCCCTGAAACACAAAGCGATTATCTTCTCCTGCTATATTGAGAATCCCTTTCATCCGAAAAATATTCGGGCCCTGAGTTTGTAATAACTTCGTTAACCATTTATTTAACTTTTCGAGATCAACAGCACCTGATTCGACAATGGCAAAAGAGAAAACCGATTCATCATGTTCATGGGCATCTTCGCCTAACAGTTCTGGTTCAATTTCCAAGGCGTGATCGAGGTCAAACGCCCGAACTCCTAATACCGAATCCATGGCAATCTCAGCATTTTGTGTGTGATATATTTTCACCATGCCGTTCATGCCCCGAATACGCTGCTCCAATTCTGCTAGCTGTTGAGGTTCGACCAAATCTGTTTTATTGAGCAAAATTACATTGGCAAAGGCAATTTGTTCTTGAGCTTCATCACTATCCCAATGAGACCAAATATGTTTGGCATCAACCACTGTCACAACGGCATCCAAATTCAGTTGGGCTTGAATTTCTTCATCTACAAAAAAAGTTTGAATCACCGGTGCAGGATCAGCAAGTCCTGTGGTTTCTATGACTAAATGGTCGAACTTATCTCGCCGACGCATCAAATTACCAATAATTCTGATTAAATCTCCCCGCACAGTACAACAGATGCAACCGTTGTTCATTTCAAATATTTCTTCATCGGCATCGATGACTAATTGATTATCAATGCCGACTTCTCCAAACTCATTGACAATTACAGCGACTTTTTTCCCATGTTCATGGGTCAGAATGCGATTGAGCAATGTAGTCTTCCCCGCGCCTAGATAGCCTGTTAAAACAGTAACTGGTACGGCCTTATTGTCCATAGTTGCAATCATAATTTCTGCTGATTAATCTAAAAGTTTCTTGATCTCTACTTCAGTAATTTGTGATGCCGGTTTGTGTATTTTGTACTGTTGTGGTGGATTTGTCATCACAGCAATCACTGTTTCTAGAGGAGGACAGTCTGGTTCATGGCATTGCAGTTGACTGATGGAGATCGATATTTCCCGATGCAAATCTAAATTGTGATAAACCCAATCTTTGATCTGCTTAAGCTTTGCTAAATCAACTTGAGAATGAGATTTTGTAAATAAATTCATAGTAATTATTTATTTTCCATGATCAATTACTGCCAAATCCTTTACCAGCAACAGAAGACTGCCAAATGGTTAATGCCCCATCTTGTGCTCCTGCTGCTAAATATTTTCCTTGAGGATGCCAAGCTAGACAAGATAATCCCGTTCCTCTTTCTAGAGTTTGCTTGAGTTTTTTCCCTTGTTGCCAAAGTTTAATAGAGCCATCATCTCCAGTAGAAGCCAAAAGAGATGAATTGGGAGCAAACGCGATCGCATGAACTATTTTTTGATGTTGTAAAACATGACTTTGCCAATTTTTTGATTTACGGTCAAATTGCCAGATAATTATACCTTCTTGACAGGTTGCTGCAAGCAAAGACTGATCCTGATGATGGGACCAAACTACTTGACTAACTTTTCCGGGAAAACCTTGCATTAACCAAGGAGGAGGATTGTCCCAATGGAGTAAAGAAATGGTGCGATCTAGATTTCCTGAAGCCAAATATTTACCATCAGATGACCAAGCGCAATCAAGACTAGCACCAGGAACTGCTAATTGATAAGGTTCTTGCTCCCAATCGTCACTTTGCCAAACTTTTACCCCACCATGGCCACTAACCGCTAAGAAATTTCCTTGAGGATGCCATGCCAAATTAAATACGGAAGAAGCGGCAAAATCCAAGTCCTGAACTATGCTTTGCGTTTGCCCACTCCATATTTTGACTTGACGATTTACGGCAAAAGCTAACAGATTTTGTTGAGGATTCCAGGCTAATGAATCAATCCAGGCTGACCCATTATCAAGAGTGGCAATCAATTCAAAAGCTTGAGAATTTGCTACTAGCTGCCAAATTTGAATTTTCCCTGATTGTCCTCCTGTGGCTAAATATTGCCCACTGGCAGAAAATCCCACACAATCTAAGGAACTATTGCTTGCCACTTGAAGAAAATCAACCTTTCCCTCTTGCCATAAAGCAAGCTCGCCCCCAGAAGATATCACGGCTAAGCGATCGCCACTGGGAGACCAAGCTAAACTTCTGATATATTCATTAAATTTTTCTGTTTGTCTGAGTTGAAATTGTTTTTTAGCGATTGATCGAATAGACACTTATTGACTCTTTACTGATTACTGTTAACTATTAACTGTTAACTAAATTTATCCTGTAATTGCCGAAGAAAGGAAAACCAAACCAGTAGTTGCGATCGCGAGTCCAGCAAAGCGAGTTATATATTTAAGGTTGATAAATCTAATAGCTCTACTTGCCACAAAATATACTCCCAGGGAAATCGCCAGTTGAATAAAGACAAAACCAATTAGATAGGCAAATAAAGGAGTTGGCTCTGCTCCAAAAATGCCTTCTCCATAGGCATGACCATGAAATATGCCCGCTAAGGCAGCTAATCCAGCAATTATTAAACTATAGCTAGCATCTGTTTTGGAGATTTGACGAGCAACTAGTAAAACTCCAAACAAGACTACAGAGGCCGCTATCACTAGCTCAGGAATCGGTAAATTGATCGCCTGTAAATGAACCACCGCACCTATGCCAGTGGCTATGACAAAAGCAATAGGAATTAATAATCCCCTTGATATGCCAACAGCGATTAAACCACTAGCAATTACAAAAGCTAAATGATCGAAACCAATTATCGGATGGCCAAAACCCGACATCATTCCTTCAAAAAAATTGCTAGGAAGCTTCCCGCCAAGGGGATGGTGAGCCAATACTGGAGCAGCACAGAGAAAAGATACTAAAACGGCTATAATGCCAACTTGTTTTGACCATTGAAGATTCAACGGCAAACCCAGTTGCTGAAAATAACTTTTGTTACTGGACATATTTGGTTTCTTGGATATTTTTGAATGTTGGATTCTAACCTCCCCTGAAATATTCGGCAAAATTTAGGAGAGGTGTAGGCTATTAAAGACTTTTTCCTAAGCGATTACCATTTTTTGTAGGGTAGGAATTTTCCACACATGACTATCTGAACGCGATCGCCTTTAGGGTCAGGAACTTTTTCCACTTCAACAGAAAAGTCAATCGCACTCATAATGCCGTCACCAAATTTTTCGTGCACTACAGCTTTAATCGGCATGCCATATACCTGCATGATTTCATAGAAACGGTAGATTAAAGGATCTGTAGGAATCTGAGGTTCGAGAGAACCTTTAAGGGGCGCAACAGTTAAAATTTCTGCCATCGATTCAGGCAAACCTAATGTCGTAACAATTTTGGTGGCTTCTTCTAAATCCGCACTCGCTTGACGATAGATCACCGAGGCAATCCAGGTTTCATCTCGCCCTACTACTTTCTCCAAATCTTCAAAAGTAACGCCTTGAGCTTTTTTGGCGGCTAATAGTTTCTCGGTAATTTCAGAAATTGCCATAATTGATTTCTCCTTAATAATTATGATCAGACTTGTATTTATGTTCCATGGGCGAACAGCTGTTCGGCCCTACGGGGTGATTCTCGCTTCTTCCACTGCTCTGGTTTCGCGATATAAATGGTCTTCCATTTCTTGTTTCAATCCCAGATAAGCAGGATGATTTTCCACTTCAGTGCGATCGCGAGGTCGAGGAAAGGGAATTTCTAAGACTTCATCAATGCGGGCGGCGGGCCCCTTGGTCATCATGACAATGCGATCGGATAAGAGCAAGGATTCTTCGATGCTGTGGGTAATCATAATTGCAGTTTTTCGCTGCTGTTCCCAAATACGCTCGATTTCATCCTGTAGAAAGCCCCGCGTTAAAGCATCTAATGCCCCGAAAGGTTCGTCCATGAGCAAAATCTGGGGATTAATCGCTAAAGCCCTAGCAATGCCAACTCTTTGGCGCATGCCTCCTGACAACTCATGGGGTCGCTTGTTTTCGGCTCCTGTGAGATTCACGAGTTGAATATTTTCTTTCACTACGCGTTTTTGCTGCTTAACAGACATATTAGGATAAACAGTTTCTACCGCAAACCTAATATTGCCTTCTACTGTCATCCAGGGCATTAGGGCATAGTTTTGAAAGACCATTCCGCGATCGGGCCCTGGTTTGTCGACCATTTCCCCATTGATTCGCACTTCCCCACTAGTAGAAGAACTTAACCCTGCAATGATATTCAACAGGGTAGACTTACCGCAGCCAGAAGGCCCAATAATCGAGACAAAGGTATTATGCTTAATGTCTAAATTAATATCTTCGATAGCGACGAAATCGGAGGAAGCTTGACCGGTAATTTTGTTAAGCCAACCACTTCTCCCAGGGAAAGTTTTCGAGACATGGTGCAAAGAGATTTGCACATCGTTGGCATTGTCTATCGTTGTAGGAGGATTTTGAGCTGAGAATGAACTGTTCATGATGATTGCTTGCCAAACGACACTAGTTTTTCTAGATAGGCAAATATTTGATCCAAAATGATACCAACAACGCCAATGATGAAGATAGTAACCAAAATATTAGGAATATAGAGGTTGTTCCATTCATTCCAAATAAAGTACCCTAAACCTGTCCCTAAAAGCATCTCTGCTGCGACAATCACTAACCAGGAGATACCCATGCTGATCCTTAATCCAGAAATAATATTGGGCAAAGCAGCAGGAATAATCACCTTAAAGATCGTCCGCCATCTGGAGGCTCCCAGAGTTTTGGAGACATCTAGATAATCTGAGTTCACATTGGCAACCCCAAAAGCTGTATTGGTCAAGGTAGGCCAAATACTAGCAATGGTGATAATAAAAATGCCTGTCATTTCTGAATTGCGGAAAATGTATAGACCCAAGGGCAACCAGGCAAGGGGAGATACCGGTTTGAGAAGCTGGAAATAGGGATTAAAAGCTTTAAACGCCACCTTAGACATGCCGATTAGGATGCCTAGCGGCACAGCAATAACTGAGGCCAAGCTATAGCCAATCGCCACCCGCCTCAGGCTAATTAGGAGATTCCAGCCAATTCCTAGATCATTGGGTCCGTTGTCATAAAAAGGATGAGTTGTCCAGTACCACAATTCTTTAATCGTTAAAGACGCAGTAGGCATGCCTTTGGCAAAGAATTTCATCCTCGCGCCTATTTCCCAAAAAAGGAGAAAAATTGCTAGTGATAACAGAAATAAAAGTAATGCTTGGACATTTTCATTCTCAAACAGCCTTTTTTCTTTAGTATTTTGGGTTAATCTTTCTCGAACTGCGGTCATGTATTTTTAATAAAACTACTAGTTATTTACTGATAACTGTTAACTATTCACTGATTTAAACTCCATATTTTTTGATTTGTTCATCAACATATTCTTGGGGCTTAGCGGGATCAAAAGTGTCGAATTCCAACGTTTCAGTGCGATAAATATCTTTCGGTGGTGTTTGTCCAACCTCTTCTGCTAGTTCTCTAGCTAAATCAGTTAAAAAGATTTCTTTACCGACCTCATCGTATTTATCAGCGGAGATCGCCTGTTTAACCTTGTCGTCACCCTGTAAATCCCAACGTACTAACTGAGAAGAAATCCAGTTAGCAAAGCTTTGCCAAGGATAGGGGTCAAAATCAATACGATCTGGTACGGATTTAGAATTTCCCAGTCCATCATCAAAATTGCCAGTTAATACAGCTTTGACAACTTCCTCTGGTTGATTGAGGAAGGCCCTTTCAGAAATAGCTTGGGCAATCTCAGGACGATTGGCCGGATCACGAGCATAGCCAGCAGCTTCAATAATAGCTTTGTTTAAAGCTCTAAAAGTATTAGGGTTTTCGGAAATCCAAGCATCACTGGCGGCAAAAGCACAGCAGGGATGGCCTTCCCAAAGTTCCTTGGTCAATTTATGAATGAATCCCGCATCCTCATAAACAGCTCTTTGGTTAAAGGGATCAGGCATCAGATAAGCATCAATATCTCCTGCTACTAATTGGGCAATGCTATCTGGTGGTGGAACAGGACGGATTTTGACATCCTTATCTGGGTCAACTCCCCCGGTGGCGAGGTAGTAGCGAATTAAGAGGTTGTGCATCGAATAAGGAAAAGGCACCCCAATCGTAAAGCCTTTAAAGTCAGCAGGCCCGTTAATTTTTCCCTTGTATTTATTGGCAACGGTAATTGCTTGACCATTGATATTTTCAATACTGGCGAGTTTAACGCCAAAAGAGGCTGAACCGAGTCCTAGAGTCATGGCGATGGGCATCGGAGCCAGCATATGATAGGCATCTAGCTCTCCCGCGATCGCAGAGTCTCTAACGGCACCCCAACTGGGCATTTTGACGACTTTAGCATTAAAGCCATATTTGGAGTAGAACCCTAAAGGTTCAGACATAATGATCGGCGTGGCACAGGTAATTGGGATAAAGCCAATTTTTAAATCCGTTTTTTCCAAACTATCTGGACTAGGAGGAACATCCGGAGCATCAGGTGCCGTTTCCTGAGCCTGCTGTTGAGGTGCACAATTGGTCAAGGTAACTAAAGCTGCACCTACAGCCAAATTTTTGAGGAAACGACGGCGACTAAACTCGCTGTAATGAACTACATCCCCAAAAAATTCCCCAGCTTTGGGGCCAAAAGCAGCAGCGAAGGCATTTTCAAGCCCGCCAGCTTGCTTGACTAACTCCAACACCAGTCTTTCTCGCTTAGGATCGCCTCGACCGGCTATTTTTAATAATAGTGTCTTCCTAAGATCAGCCGCATTAACAGCATCTGCCATCCTAAAGGTATCTGGCTTATAAATCCCCATTTTGGTGAGATCTTCGATCATATCCACCGGGTCTTGTGGCATATCTTCTGCCATAAACTTCCAATGGTCAGCAGTCATGTGAAAACCGCCACAGACCATACACCAGAGATCCAATTCGCTCAGATTTCCTCTCTGAGAATCGAGATTACCCCATTTGTCTGCTGCGGTTGTTGTTGAGGAAATGACCATAGTCGCATAAATTATGTTGATTTAGCCCAGACTAAAGCTTATGCTGTCAGGTATTTTGTAGCTATGAATACAGAAATACAAATAAATACAAATCAGCTCATTAATTAATATTACGAATACCGAAAAGTTCGCTTATTTTTCGCTATGAGCCGAAGGCTGGCACTATGAGATCGTCTTAAATCAAAATATTACATCCCCAAATCCCCAAATCCCTAAATCCTTAATTCAGAACTAGTGCCGCTTCGCGGAAGTAATGAGTAATAAGTCTTGATACATCGGCTTTTTGCTCTTCGTCAGATAGCTTAATTTACGCCCGCGTTCACTAGTAAATTTTATACTCCAAGTCTTACTTGAATAAGTCATTCAGAGATTTTCCAAATTTTTTTAAGTCACTTTCTATTTTCTTGATGTCTTCAACTTTTCTCTGAACATCATCAGTAATATCGGAATAGTTAGATTTCTCGTCTTTTTTAGCTGTATTTTTAGCTTCCTGATTTACCCAAGATTTCCTATTACTAGTGTTATTTTGTTCCTGCTCAGAAACAGTATTTTGCATTTTTGCTTGTGTAGTTCGTGATTCTACCTGCTTTTTGCTTCTAGTTTGATCATTTTGAGTAGGTAGAGACAAATCTGATTGAGGTTGGGTCGAAATTTTTTCGGAAACTGATTTATTTCTGATCGGAAATAGATAAAGTATATTTCCCTTTTCTGTCACCTCAAAAGAAGCATCAAACTCTACAGCAAATTTCTCCAAAGCTTTTTTAGCATCTGTTCCAGACAAGTTAGCAGCCATAGCTAAGTCCATAACTGTAATGGAGCCCTGATTATTCTGAACAAGATTAAAAAATATATTACGTATTTCTCTATCCGATTTTTTTGAGCCAGAAAATAAATTAATGATTGATTGTATAAGTTTCATTTATTGAAGTTAGATGACCATGATAGGAAAAGTTGTCAACTTAATCTCTGAAATATTTCTTCATTCTTCTATGGGGATACAAAAGCTATTAGTTATTAGCTAATAGCTAAGTAATTTTAAGGATAAAAACTCAACTGGGGCAAACCTAAAGTTTCATCCCAACCCATAATTATATTAAGACATTGCACTGCTTGACCGGCTTGTCCTTTCATGAGATTGTCGATCGCAGACATCACAATCACTCTTCCTGTGCGAGGATCAACTTCTAATCCGATATAACAAAGATTGGTGCCACAAGCCCATTTTGTTTGAGGATAAATGCCATTGGACAAAATTTGCACAAAAGGAGAACTGCGATAAAAAGCTGTATAGATCGTAATCAAATCTTCTCTGACTAAACCAGGATCTCGCAAAGTAGCATAAACAGTAGACAGAATTCCTCTCACCATCGGAATCAAATGGGGCGTAAATTGAACTTTGATATTTTCTCTGGCTAAATCACTACAAACCTGCTCAATTTCAGGCGTATGACGGTGATTTGCCACAGCATAAGCTGCGAGGGAGTTGTCGGCTTCGGCTAACAATAGATTAGTTTTAGCTTGACGACCACCACCAGAAGTTCCCGATTTGGCATCGATAATTGCCGTCTCCGGTAGAATTAAACCCTGTTTTAACAATGGGGCAAGGGCTAGCAAGCTTGCAGTGCAATAGCAACCAGGACAACCAATCACCTGGGAAGTCTTGATTTTTTCGCGATAGAGTTCAGGTAATCCATATACTGCCATTCCAGCCGTATCAAGATCGTGACGTTCTTTTTTATACCAAGCTGTATAAGTATCCAAATTTTCGAAGCGATAATCAGCAGACAAATCTAGTACCTTACAACCATTTTGAATTAAGGTTGGCGTGATATCACAGGCTAAACCATTGGGCAAACCGAGAAATACTACCTCGCAACGCTTGGCTACTTCGTCTAAATCAATTTTTTCGATCGCTAAATCGATTTTATGTCCTAAATGGGGATATAGAGCCTTGAATTTTTTTCCGGCACTACTATCTCCCCCCAAGTAGGCAATTTCAACTTCTGGATGTTCTAACAAAAGACGAACTAACTGAACCCCACCATAGCCAGAAGCCCCAATAATTCCTACTGTGGTTTTTTTCTTGCTCATAATCCTGCTTTTTTCTTCTCGGCTTGTTAATTAAAATTCCCTAAGATTGTAGTGTATTTCACCACGATACAGGTCTTCCAATTACTTTAAACTATGGCATAAGTTTAAAGACAGAAGAATTAATCCCTCTGCCTTTATCTCAAGTCCGCTAAAAAATTTTGACCAAAAAGACTATAGTTTCATGCCAAATAATTTGTTTTTGTTGATCAAAACATTGCGCTGTTTCTCATTTAATTGATTCTGTATTTGTTCCAAATTTTCGGGGAAACTGGCACAACCCCAACTATATGGAGGCTTGTTGGAAGTGTAACAAAAAGAAATCGAGAATCTATCTTCTTTTTCAGGAGGTTTGGCTCGATGAAATATGTGAGAAGTATTGGTGATAATTACAGTTCCTAGCTTTCCTATACAGCCCTGCCAGTCTTTTTTGGGTACACAATTCATGATGGTTTGATCATCAAGGTAACCCAAGTAATAATTCATTTTTTTGACTGTTTCCTGGGTCAAATCTTTGGGGATATATTCATAATGACCTCCATCTAGGCCAACATCATTAAGATAAACAATGATTTTGACAACTGTGCGGTCTTCTCCATCCAAATGCCAGCTTCTCACCGAGTCTGAAGCGGAACGATTCGTAACGATATCCCGACGTAGGGAGCATCCATGATAGTAAATAGGTAGCCCAATATAATGTTCAATAATATTGAGAAATCTTTGTTCAATTCCCCATAGGAAAACTTCAGGTCGTTCTTTAAACTTACCTGGGTCCAAATCCATGAGGACTTGATCTTTGGCCGGAACATCTTTTAGTTCCGCCACCAGATTGGCCATTGTTTTCAGAAAAGCCTGGGTTGATTCTAGTTGCAAATCTTCGATGGGAATACTAAAAGTCCCGGTTTTTTGTAAGGTCTCTAGAATTGCTTGATCTTCGGCATTTAGTTTTGGTAGTGATGCTTTGTACCGAGCGACTTTTGTTGCGTAAGCCTGGTCTGCAAAAGATTTCACTGGGGGGATAGCATAGATGGTCCTTCTTACCTTATAAATAGCTCTTTTCAGGAATCTTGATATTGGCGCTGTATTAGTTGCGATCAGTTCTTGAAGATGGGAAATGATATCTCGAGAATTGTCTCCTGGTGGTTTAAGTGTATTGCTCATTTTTGTAAGTTCATTAACCATAATAAAATTTTAGAATAATAATTCATCAAACCGATAATGTTTGTACTCAAATTCTAGTAAGGTATCCGAGAAAATACGTTAAAGTTTTGGTAAAGACAAGAATATTCTGATAAAGAATCCTAGAATCTTGATGATTTCATGAAATATTTATTGGTATTTTTATAGAGCCAACTAAGGAGAATTATAAATTGTCGTATTTTTTGCCATCTCGATTTTAGGATTTGATATTCTTGATGAATCTGAATAATTTTTATTTGCTGTTGCCTAATAATTTGAGTAGTGCTCTTGAGTTGGCACTTGATAGAAGACTCGTACTCAAGCAAATTATGATTAACTATGGCCATTTTTTCTTTGAAATGCCAAATTCTAATTACTAGATAAACATTAAATAAAGTCAATAATAGGCTAAGTATTATCGCTAAAAAAATCATATAGAGTAACGCTTAAGATATATGATTGTTAAGATGAATATTCCTTGAAGAATTTATTATAAATTCACATTTCTAATGAAGTTATTAGTTTTAAGTAATGGTCATGGAGAAGATGCGATCGCAATCTCCATTATAGAACAACTATTCACTATTGAAGACAAATTAGAAATTCAAGCATTACCGATTGTGGGGACAGGATATGTCTATAGCAAGCGAGGAATACCAATAATTGGGGAAGTGCAACAAATGCCTTCTGGCGGCTTTATCTATATGGGAGGAAATCCCCTCTGGGAAGATCTTAATGACGGTTTAATTTCCCTGACGTTCAAACAAATTCAAACAGTACGTCGGTGGGGACAAACTGGTGGTGTAATTTTGGCAGTCGGAGACATTGTACCTTTATTGTTTGCCTGGATGAGCGGTTGCAATTATGCTTTTGTGGGCACTGCTAAATCAGATTATTATCTGCGGGATTCCCAGGGAGCATGGTTAGCCCGAACTTCTTGGGCGGAAAGAAGACTGGGTTCGGTATATTTGCCCTGGGAAAGATGGTTAATGAGTTGTCAGCGTAATGTAGCGGCTTTCCCGAGAGATAGTTTGACGACTAATATTTTAAAACGCTCGGGAATTCGAGCTTATGATTTGGGCAACCCCATGATGGATGGTTTCTCTCTCTCCAATGACCAGGAGCCAATACCCCATTTACAGGGTAATTTATCCCGATCGCCTTTGTCTATTGTCCTGCTCCCAGGCTCTAGGATGCCTGAAGCACTGAGGAATTGGCAACAAATTATTACTGCTGTTTCTGATGTTATTCAGAAATTTTCTGACCGAGAATTACTGTTCCTCGGTGCGATCGCACCATCTGTGAATAGCAAGGCATTTCAAGATCAATTATCAGCTCAAGGTTGGCAATTAGTAGCTTCTGATAAGGTATTAATGACTAGTCGCAATGACGAGAAAGTGTTTTGGCAAAAACAAGATGCAACTTTATGTTTGACACAAAATTCCTATGAGGCATGTTTACAACAGGCAGATTTTGCGATCGCAATGGCGGGAACAGCCACAGAACAATTTGTCGGTTTAGGCAAGCCGGCAATCGTTATGGCAGGAGAAGGGCCGCAATGTACTTTTGCTTTTGTCGAAGCCCAAACTCGGTTGCTGGGATCTTCGGTTACTTTAGTTGCTAATCCTCAAGAAGTGGGCAAGGCGATCGCAAATCTGCTTAGTGATCAGCAAAAATTACAAGAGATTTTTCGTAATGGTCAACTCAGAATGGGCAGTCCTGGAGCAGCAAAAAGGATTGCATTAAAACTACAAGAAACTCTATTGAAACAAGTTAAAGAATAGGAAATAGATTACTTGTCTCTGTTGTCTATTCCCTATCTCCCTATACCCTAATCTCTAGAGCACTGACTCCAATTGTCGAGATTCTTGATTAAGTAAAGTTATCAACTTCTCATCACCTCTAGCTCTGGCCTTCTGGAGACGACGATTGAGATTTTGACGCACATTTTCCAGATGAGCTTTTTGGATTTTTTGGTCTTTTAGCTGATACTTCAAAATATTGAAAGCTTCTGAGTTGTTACAGGAAATATGGCAAGTTTTGGGTTTTGCCAGACCATCATGAAATATACTTCCTGGAGAACGATGTAATTGAGATTCCCGGCTACCTAGATGTCTGGGATAATTTGGCTTCCAAGTTTGCTGTCCATTGTGACTTGTAATTGCCTGTTCTGTAATTTCTATTGTGGGAGGGGAATATTGATGATTAGAAGAACAATAAGATATTTTCATTTTTAATTATTTTTTATAAATTTAAAAGCGGAAGTGAATCTTAAAATTATTTTATTCTTGTGAGAATCCTGTGAGGTTGTTGTGAAAAGAGGGTGTAGATAAAGATCCAACCTCACACCCTACATTTCGGGAACCAACCAAAATCAAAAAATGTGAAAAAAATTTTACCTTTTTGTGTAAGGAACGCCACGATAGGTAAGTTGTGCCGAGCTTTGACGACGCTGTTGTTGTTGGTGAACACGATGCACTCTCCATTGAGCCCCCCGATATCTACCACCAACTTGTCCTTCATCAACTGGCAATTCTATATGAGGACTATCATAGGTCTGACCGTGAAAATGTAGTTTCATTTTGAATATCTCCAAGTGAATGAGTTCCTGATGAGGTACTCCATATTTGCTCTTTTACAAGTCAATCATTACACAACTTCCGTATCAGTTGCTACATTTTCTTGTTTTGTAGAATAGTTTTAATAAAAAAAAATATATCTTCATACTTAATTCGCAAGCGTCAATGCTCAATGTGGAGATCGCATTGTCGATAAAGATCTTCGAGAGTTGAGTTATTTTCTAGCACCACATCTGCCTGGGCAATTTTTTCTGAAAGAGGTAATTGACTATTGATGCGGGTTAGGGCTTGTTGAAGAGTTAAATTATTGCGTTGCTGTAATCGAGATAATTGGGTCTTGCGATCGCAACTAACCACCCAGATTTCGGTGACAAGGTGAGTAAGATTGGCCTCAAACAAAAGAGGAATCGCAAAAACAATTGTTTGGTTGTCCAACCTTTGCTGTTCCAAAACAAAGCGATCGCGAACCACAGGGTGAATTTTACTTTCCAACCAGAGCCTTTCTGCTGAGTCCGTAAAAATAATATCTCCCAAGACGGAACGATTAAGATTTCCGTCAGCTAGTTTCACGCGATCGCCATAACGAGTAAAAATCTCTTTCAGAATTGAAGAATTCTGACTGACCGCCTCTTTTGAGTAAACATCAGCATCCAACACCGGTAACTTATAGTGTTGCGCCAAATAACTAGAGACGGTGGTTTTTCCAGTTGCAATACCACCAGTCAAACCAATAATCCTTTGTTGTTTAGGATCAGCGATTATTTGTGTATTCACCATTTCTAGCAATCAATTTTGCAAGAATAACTACTTCATAATATACAGACAAATACCAGAACTAGGTTGTTGTAACTGTATTTTCTGCCGTACTAGGTTTAGCACCAGATGAAATATTTGGTTTAGGTACCGAAGATCTCGGCTGGACTTTTTCAGTTTGAGATCTAGTTTGAGTACTCGCCGACTGACCAGCTTGAGTTTTTTCTGATTGATTATTTTGCGAATTTTCTGAATTGCCAGAATTTTCGTTCGACTTATTCTCGTCAGTATTATCCTGATATCTTCTATATCTTCCAGTACGACGAGTGGATGCTTTGCGAAATTTACGAGCGTTTAGTTTATTGCGTATTGCTTTTTCTTTTTTTGCGTTACGACGTTTAGCCATTAATTTTTTCTCTTGAAACAACAAAATTTTCCCAGGACATTAATTCTACCAATCAGATAACAAAAACTGACTGGTTGACTTCTAAGATGCCCTACGAATTGAAACCTAAATTAATCTTAAGGTTAAAAACGATCATCTCGACGATTGAAAGATCCTGAGCCTCCTCTATTTTCTCGTTCCCGTGCTTTGTTAACTTTAAGATCACGATCCATCCAGTTTGCGCCATCCAAAGTTTCTATAGCTTTGGTTTCTTCGGCTTCACTACTCATTTCTACGAAAGCAAATCCACGAAATCTTCCAGTCTCGCGATCCGTTGGGAGATGAACCCGTTTAATGGTTCCATACTCGTTAAAAACTTCTTCTATGTCCTCTTTGGTGACTTCGTAAGATAAATTGCCTACATAAATTGACATTAAATTCGGGTTCTCCTCCGTTGTTTAGGTAAGAGAGATAAGATTTTGGAGCGGAGCTTATCAATATCATATATAGATATTCTACAATACTGAGTAAAAATTCTGTCTTAGATCTTTCGTCTCAACCTAGATACTAACACTTCGTCGGTTTTCCCGAGTCTAAAGCTGTTTTTCAGCTCCGCTGTTTGGGGCCTAATGAGTTTACAATACTTGAGGAAGATAAACCATTTTAACTAAATAAAGGCTATTATGTTCAATTTTTCAGGCACTAGACCCAATAATCTAGGAGTAAAAGATGGGAAATTAGCGCCTTGTCCTGAAACTCCCAATTGTGTTTCGAGTCAAAGCGAAGCTCCTCAATCCAAGATAGATCCTCTGCCTGCAGTGAGTATTGGTGATCTTAAAAACGTAGTAAGTAATATGGAAGGAACCACAATTGTCGAGGAAACCGACAATTATCTCTACGCAGAATTTAAGACTAAATTAATGGGCTATGTAGATGATGTCGAGTTTTACTTTGATTCCGACGCCAAAGTTGTTCAAGTTCGCTCGGCCTCTCGATTGGGAAAATCAGATTTAGGAGTAAATCGCAAACGTATTGAGGAAATCCGTGCTCAATTGTGAGCGAATCTCAGCCACAGGATTGGGGACCAGCATATCCTAGTCCTCAGTTACTAGCTCAATTATTTTTTAATAGCCATCAATATATTAATCAGGATGTTGCAAACACCACATGTTCTAGATATTCAAGCCAAAATCAAGTCAGAAGGCAATCTGATCGGAGCTGATCTAAGTAAATTGGACTTATACGCGATCGCGTTAAGTAAAGTCGATTTAGCACAGGCAAATCTTGCCCACACGACGTTAACCAATGCCGATCTGAGTTATGCCAATCTTACGGGGGCCAATTTACAAAAAACAGATCTTAGAGGAGTTGATTTAACTGGGGCGAACCTCACAGGAGCCAATTTAGAAGGCGCATATATAACTCGCTCCGATCTTCGTCAGGCGAATTTAACCGATGCTAATCTCCAGAACGCGAAGCTGGAGCTCGCATTGTATGACAAGGCAACTATTTTCCCAGAAAGCTTTCGTTACAAAACTTCTGGTGCCGTGGGCCCCGGTGCTGTCCTCAGCGGGAAGTATCTGAACACAGCTGATCTACGGGGAGTCGATTTAACAGGAGCCAAATTAATTGGAGCTTATCTAAGTGGTGCGGATTTGACTGGAGCTATTTTAGAAGATGTTTCTTTGAGTGGAGCGAATTTGCAAAAAGCAATTCTGACAGGAGCTTGTCTGCGGAACGCCCGTTTAGTAAATGCCGAGTTGCAAGAAGTTGATCTTAGAGCCACTGATTTGACAGGTGCTGATTTGAGCAATCTTGCCAATATTTCTGGGGCAGATTTTAGTATGGCTGTGGGTTTAAGCAAAAGCGATCGCGATCGCTTATTGGGCAGTCATCCTCAAGATCAACTCACAACTTGGAACGATTACACCCGCCGCAACACCAATAATAGCTTAATTTAGCATAAAGCATTAAAACAATAATTAAATTTTGCCCCTACCAAAATACTTAAGTTCTAAGATAAATTGGTTTTATATTCTATAAGATCAAACTAATGAAAAAATTCGTTGAAGTTTTAGCTGACAAAACCTCTCTGATAGAGCGAGCACGAGCGGTCGTAGTCGATAAAATCGTCTCGGCGATAGCGTCTAACGGACAATGCTCGATTGCTTTAGCAGGAGGTAGTACGCCCAAACCTTTATACGAAGCATTAGCCCAGGAAGATTTACCGTGGGAAAAGATTCATATTTTCTGGGGTGATGAGCGTTATGTAGCACCAGATCATAAAGATAGTAACCAACGGATGGCGCGCCAGGCTTGGTTAGATAAAGTTGCAATTCCCGAATCCAATATTCATCCTGTTCCGACTCAAGCTCAAAACCCAACAACCGATGCCGAATCCTATGAAGTAGTAGTCAAAGATTCACTACCCGTTGAAGATGGCACATTTCCCAAGTTTGACATCATACTTTTGGGCATGGGGGATGATGGTCATACAGCTTCTCTGTTTCCCCAGACTCCCGTATTAAATGAAACCACTAAGGCGATCGCAGTAGGGAACAAAGATGGTGAACCGAGAATTACTTTTACCGTGCCACTGATCAATCAAGCCAATTGTGTTTTATTCCTCGTCTCAGGGAAGAATAAACAAACTGCCCTAGAACAAGTTTTTGCGCCTCAAGGAGATGCCATAACTTATCCTTCGCGCTTAATTAATCCTCAGGGAGAATTATGGTGGTTGCTAGATCTAGATGCAGGAGCAAAATTGGAGGCAACAGTTTCTGGTTAATTTAGGCTAAGCGGTCAAAGTTTGGGTTAGTTAACACTCTTTCAATTAAAAAGGTGCTGAAAATAAAGTAATTATGATTATTTGTACCAACTGTAATCACGAAAATCCAGAAGGCTCTGTACAATGTGAAAATTGCTACTCTCCTTTACCTAAAACTTCGCCTTGCCCAAATTGCGGGGCTTTCACCCAGATTAACGCGACTTTTTGTGGTCAATGTGGCTACAATCTCCTGTCGGAAGAGCCGCTGTCATTGATGGAACTAGATGATGATTCGGAAAACTCATTAGACCCCAAAGACACAATTCCCCACCAAGTGGTTGATGTGGTTGATTTTGGCTCCCAAGATTCTTGGGATGCTGAAACAGAAGATCAACCAGAAGCTCTGTCCTCTCCAATTGCAGATTTAGAAGATTTAGAAGATCTAGAAGATCTAGAAGAGCCGGATTCAGAAGAAGCAGAATTAGAACAATTTGTTTTTACTGCCAACTCAGAATCTGATGTTTTTGAACCAGATTTTGAACCGGATTTGGAACCAGATTTAGAGGTAGACTTAGAAGCCGAGCTACCTGAAATGTCTGGGATAGAAGAGTTAGAAGCCACAACTGCTAGCTCCGAATCATGGGAAAGCGCTGAAATAGAAGAAGAGCTGAGCGTAGAGGAAGATCTAGAAGAGGAAGATCTAGAAGAAGTAGAGCTAGAAGAAGTAGAGCTAGAAGAAGTAGAGCTAGAAGAAGTAGAGCTAGAAGAATTTGTCCTCGATACCAACTCTGAACCTGATGCTTTTGAGCCAGATTTTGACTTAGACTTGGAGCGAAACCTAGAGGCTGAGCTCCCCGACATGTCTGATATAGATGAGCTGGAAGCAACAACTGCCAGAGTAGTACCTGAAATATCTTCGACAGAAGAATTAAAAGAAGAATTGGAAGTTGATGAGCAGCCCCAACAATCACCTGCAAGTCCACAAATAGAGCCAGAATTGGAGCCGGAATTGGAGCCAGAATTGGAGCCAGAATTAGATTTAGATGCACCATCTGAATTTTCTGAGTATGGGGAATCTTTGAAAACAGTAGACTCAGACTCAGTCTCGCCAATGTCTCCGCTCTCAAGTTTTCGAGCTGGCTCGAATCCCATCCATCCCGTATCAGAATCAGCAACTCAACTACAATTGGAGCGAATTATTTTGTTTCATGTGCAAACTGACACTGACATAGAACTTTCCCAAAATTTAGACATTATTCGGATTGGAAAACCCAACAATCAAATTCCCCCTGATATCGACGTGTCAGGTTTTCCTGATGCGAACATCGTCTCCCGAGTACATGCCAATATTAGAGTTGAAGGAAACACTTATTTTGTCGAGGATGCGGGAAGCTCGAATGGAACATATGTTAACCATAAACCTTTGCTGATAGGAAACAGACATCGTCTCCGTTTTGGCGATCGCATTTCTTTAGGCAAAGGGGATCTTATGACTTTCATTTTCAAGATTATTAATGAGTAATAAGTAATAAGTAATGAGTTTACTTACAAATAAAGAAAAGGCAATAGCAAGTAGTTTCCCCAACCTAAAACCTAAAACCTAAAACCTACCTTAGGGCCAGATCAGAATCTAAAGTAATATCTAAATCTTGATTGGGATTAATAGAAACCAGTTCTACTTCATTGCCGCCTAAGAGCAACCCAGTAATTGCCCCCAAACCCGTGCCAATGAGAACTTCTCCCACACTAATATCCCCAAAAATTTCTGACAATACTGCCGCTGCGGCCGAGCCAATGGCGGCACCTTTGAGAACATCACCAACATCTTTCCCTCTCTTCACTGTTTCAGTGCGAGTTACAGTTTCTGATCTGGCATTAATATATTGTCTGCTGCCATCAGCAAAAATTAATTGATCCGCAATAAAAACCGAACCATTTCCTGAAGGCTCTATTTGACCTAAAACTTCCGTTCCGTAGGGAATCAAAGTATTGCGATCGCGATCTCGAATGTTTGCTGCGACAGTGAGGGTCAGCTCAATCGTTTCTTCTTTAGTGACCAAAACCTTTTCTTTGTCGTATTCTAGAGGGATTGTGACGCCAGCAGGAATCACAATATCATTATTAATCTGATTATTATTGCCAGAAGAACGGCCATTAGAAGGGAATAACTGGGCGTGAGCAGGGGATAAACTGGCTAGGGATGCCATCATTGTGCTAAGACTGAGTCCAATAGCAATAGCTGATCTATAGTATTTAGCGTCAAACATAGTTTTACTAATTAATAAATTGTCTAATTGCATCTAGTCAGTGGCAATGACGCGAGTAGTTCGAGAAGAGTTCCTTAAGTGTTAAACATTAAACATTAAACATTGAAATGTTAGAGTCAGAATTCTTGCGAAAACTTTTTAAAGAGCATGAGAATCGTTATTTGGGACTTATTTTAGGGTCAGGGGCTATTCTTTTGCTGGGAAGCTCAATTCTCTTGGCTTCCCGGGACACTCAGTCCGATAATTGGCAATATTCGCGAATTAACAAGAGTCAATCAGATAATCAGGCGATCGCACCGCTGGTTAGCTTAACTCCGCAACAAAGGGCTAATGAACTTGTAATAATCGCAGAGCAAACTCTACCCCGCAATAGTTCAGTCAAAGATCGGAAACTGACTCTTAATACCCGCCATCGAGCTAAATTTTTACTAGCTGATGATTTACTGAATCAAGGTCAAGGCGAAGCCGCTCTAGCCTATGTCCAGGATTTGAAGAGAGATTATCGGATGCTGGCTCCCTATGTTTTGTTGCAAGAAGCTAAAGCCTATAAGCAAATGGAACGGCCAGAGCAGGTTGACAAGATTGGGCAAACAATTCTCGCTAAATATCCTGATTCTGAAGTTGTTCCTGATGTTCTCAAGCTTTTAGGCGTAGAGCGTCCCGAATATCGTCAAATTTTAATTGAGAAATTTCCTTTTCACTCTGTAACCCATGATCTTGCCCGTGAACTATTACAGGATAACCCTGAGCAATGGAAATTGTTATTATTGCTAGCAAAATATAGTCGGGAACCCGATATTGATCGGCTACGCGATCGCTTAGTTTTGGAATATCCCTCCGAACTAACAGAAGCTGATTGGGAGGCGATCGCTGATGGCTATTGGCGCGAAGAGGAACATCGCAAAGCTGCTGATGCCTACCAGTTGTCAGCTGACACCCCTCAAAATCTTTATCGGACAGCGAGGGGCTTTCATCGTAATGGCAATATTCATCAGGCAAAAAGAGCTTACCAGAAATTAATTAGCGAATATCATGACGCCACAGAAACCGGCTCAGCCTTACTTTATCTAGCAGGTATTTCTGGAGGATATCAAGGTATTTTCTACCTGAATAAGGTTGTCGATAAATTCCCTGAATTAACCGCTAATGCTTTACTTTCACAATCAATTATTTATAATGCCCTCGGCAGCACCACCCTCGCTCAAGAAACGAGAGACAAAGCTTTTGCTGAATATGGAGATTCACCCATTGTTTTAGATTATCGTTGGCGCAAGGCTAAGAGCTTGGCAGCAAAGGGAAATTATCAAGCTGCTTGGCAATGGGGAAAAGCGATCGCCAAAACTAATAATGTCAATAGCGACCCGAAAGCGATCTTTTGGATGGGAAAATGGGCGCAAAAGTTGGGGAACAAAGCTGAGGCAGAACAGGCTTTTCGCAAGGTGTTATCTTTGCATCCACAATCCTATTATGCTTGGCGTTCTGCGGTGATGTTAGGTTGGGATGTCGGAAATTTTTCCACTCTGCGGCAACAACAGATTACCCTGGAATTGTCGCAAAACTATGCCCCACTGCCACTAGGTTCGGATGTGTTGCAGGAATTGTATTTACTGGGGCAGTATGAATCAGCCTGGGTTAGGTTGCAATCAGAAATAGTTGACCCACAAAAGTTGACAGTGAAAGAGCAATTTAGCGAAGCGATGCTATTGCAAAAGCTGGGAAATACCCGTGTGGGCATTCAACAAATCTGGAGTTTAGCCCAAAGATATTCGGCTCTGGATCGGATTCAATGGCGATCTCTGAGAAAAACTAATGCCTATTGGTATGGTCTATTTCCTTTTCCTTATCAAGAGGCAATTATCAACCAGGGAAAACAACAAAAACTTAACCCCTTATTGGCGATCTCCGTGATGCGCAAAGAATCCACCTTTGATCCCAAAATTGATTCTCGTGTCGGAGCTTTGGGTTTAATGCAGGTTTTACCGAGTACGGCTAAATGGGTTGCCCAGCAGACGCAGTTGAGCGAATATGACTTATTAGAGCCGGAAGATAATATCAAAATTGGTACTTGGTATTTAGCGCGAAACCATCAACGTTACGAGAACGACTCACTACTTGCGATCGCAAGTTACAATGCAGGCACCGGAAATGTTAGGAAATGGAAACGTAGATATTCTCTGGCCGATCCTGATACATTTGTGGAAAACATTCCCTTTCCCGAAACCAAGGATTATGTAGAAGGGGTGTTCGGCAATTATTGGAATTATTTACGTCTTTATAATCCAGAAACAAAAAAACTTTTAGCTGATAAGAAAATATCCCCATTTAAAGATAAGTGACACGACTTGGTGGTTGATTTACTCGTCAAAATTGGTGTTAGGTTTTAGGTGTTAGGTTTTAGGTTTAAAAGAGTTCTATTTTGATTTAAGTCGACTGAAGTCTTGTCAAGAGTTCTTTGATATTCCTTGGTGATTTTACCAATAGAATAATAGTCTTTTAACGTTGCATAGTCTTGAGCATAATAGCTGATTAGCCTATCAAGATTTTCCTGCTTCAATATATTAAGTTCTAACTTCGGCCCACCAGTTTGCGTTTTAGGTATTTCTGGCACGCTATCAGATGCTAATTCTTGTTTAACATCAGACAAAAGATCCTCTCTAATTTTCTTAATATCTTCTATGGGATAAATATTAGTGTAGAGACTAAGATCTTCCCCAATAAAATCTACAAGTGGTCGCGTATGATGAAGGATAATTGCTTTATTAGTACATTCTTGATACGCTTCCAGATTCTCAACTAAATAGTTGATATCTGGGTCAAATTTTAGGTTATTCTCCCTGATCCGATCACTATAAGCAGTCTGCTCCCCTAATTCTTTGAAATTCACAATTCTATTACTATAAGCGCTGAGAAAGCGCCTAATAGGGTCCCTTATAATAGTGACAGTCTTATAGTCTTTTTTATCTTCTGGGAACTGAGGAAAAGGGACTTGGGCAAATTTTCCACAGTTATGAATATGTTTCCACTGATTATTTTGCCTAAATCGCTGAAATGTTTGACCAAACTCAATCTTATAAATCCATCTTTTCAAAGAAGTACTAGCGCATTTAGGAGCATCAATATATGCAAACTTCAGTTTTGGACAAATAATTGCTTGTTTTCTCATTATTCAATTAGTTTAATTTCCTTTCCCTAATTCCCCAATTCCCAATTCCCCAATTCCCCAATTCCCCAATTCCCCAATTCCCCAATTCCCCATTATCATAAATCATGCTTCTTTTTTATAGCCAAATTCTAAAGCAATATCTTCACAAATATTCCACATTTTCGCTTCTTTTTTTCTCATTAATTCCTTAGCATAGCCATTGCGATCGCTAGTCTTTGTTTGATAGACTTTTTGGTTCATTACCGATTCGATATTCTTTGGTCTATTTAAGCCAATAAAATCAAAAATCATATCTAAAGAGTTACTTTTTAGGTCTTCATACTTAACTATAATAAAATTGTCGGGAAACCTTCCCGCATAATCTATTAATCTTTGATTTTGCTGAGACCATTGCTCGGCTTTTTTTCTGATTAGTTGATAAAATTCACGGAGATCTTCTTGGTTATCATTTTCTTTAATTGTATCGAGAAGCTGACCATGCCAAGCTGCTGACATACTAACTATCGTATCCAGGGGATGTCTGACAATGATGATATTTCTTGACTCAGGAAAAATTTCCAACAGCATGTCAATCGAGAGATCTTTTTGATATTTGCCATACAAAATTTCTTTAAATCCCCAACAAGAAACCGATTGAGGTAATTTACTACAAAATATTGATTCAATAAATTCTTTAAAAGAAAATTTGAGCGCGTCTTTCTTAAAATCATTCATCCAGGAAATTTCACTACTACAAATCTCTTCCCTATTATTGACGATTCGAATCGGAGCATAATGACCTGGATTTTGATAAACAACCCGTTCGAGATTTTCATTGTTTAAAACTTTAAAATATCCAGCGGAAATAGGATTTAAAAATCCTCCATGCTCTCCCCAAATAATTGCCTCAGGAGAAAAGTTGATTAATCTTTGTAATAGAGTGCTACCACATCGACCCGTCCCCAATAAAAATGTTACTTTTCGTTCCATCTTGTAGTATTTAAGTTATACAATATTGTTTTTTAAAATCCAAAAGTTAATATATATCATTTAACTTGATGGCTCATGATGATTCTAGTGAATTTACGGCTCAATGCTAGACGATATTTATCTCTGCCTATCTAGTAAATTAATAAAGTTTTAAGATAAATTGCCGATGGCTAACAGCAGCTAGTTAGCATTAAAGGTGAGAAATCAGCAAGTTTATAGGAATAAGCCAGAGAATCCGACTAGAAAGTTTATCTTTAGAAAATAAATTTCCCCAATTCAAAATTTGTGTTGCTATAATCGTGGTCGTTAAATTACGGGCGTTAAATTACGGGCGTTAAATTACGAGTATCGCACTATTTATATTGCATTGAGATCGGGTTTCTCAGGATATTTTGTCGAGGATCGAGTCAAAGACATCCTAATAATTAGACGAATATAAAAGGCCAAGCAAAGCTACATTCTCAGTATTACTGCGCATATTTTTTAAAATCAAACAGAAGGAGATCTACTCTAATGAAGAAGAAAATCGTTATCTTAGGTGGTGATGGATTTTGTGGTTGGCCCACTGCCTTATACCTGTCAGCTCAAGGTCATGATATTGTAATTATCGACAATCTCTCCCGTCGTAATATTGATAATGAATTAGAAAGTAATTCTTTGACTCCCATTCAGTCCATGTCAACCCGCCTCGACGCATGGCAAGAAGTTTCTGGTCAATCTATGACTTTTTATAATCTAGATGTTGCTCAAGAATATGACCGCTTATCGTCTTTGATCAATAACTATCAACCAGATG
>NZ_ALVZ01000220.1 GCF_000332055.1 Xenococcus sp. PCC 7305
CTCGATGACTGTCTCTATATATCCTAAAAGCACTGTGAAACTAAGCGCTTTGACTTCCATAAATTAGCTCACTCTTGATTTCTGACTTTTTTCTATCTTGCTGCGCTACCGTAAGCCTAGTTCTGTATCCCCTGTTACTTTCGAATTTGGAATTGCTGAGCTGTTAGCTATACGCTTTTTGACTTCTATCTTGGGAAGTATAATTGTTCTTTCGGATGTATGTTGTCAGCAAAGTTCAACTATTATTATTGGAGCTAATAGCTAATCACAAATTTTTTAGAGGAATGAACAATGACATGTATTTGCTCAGGAGAAGCCATTACGTGAGATGTAGCTGGGTCAAAGATAATCCCCTAGAAATTGCCTATCACGACAAGGAATGGGGGGTTCGGGTCACTGAAGATACAAAACTATTTGAAATGCTTATCCTAGAAGGAGCGCAAGCAGGACTAAGTTGGACTACAGTTTTGAAAAAGCGAGAAAATTATCGTCAAGCCTTTGCCAACTTCAACCCAGAAATGATTGCTCAGTTTGATGAGACCAAACAATTGGAACTTCAGCAAAACCCTGGTATTATCCGTCATAAAAGAAAAATAGCCTCAACTATTAGCAATGCTCGTTGTTTTCTTGAAGTCCAGTCAGAATATGGTAGTTTTAGCCGCTATATTTGGCAATTTGTTGAGGGGGAAACGATTCAAAACCATTGGCAAACCTTAGAAGAAGTGCCCATTACAACGCCTCAATCCGATGCGATGAGTAAAGATTTGAAAAAACGAGGGTTTAAATTTGTTGGCTCAACTATTTGTTATGCCTATATGCAGGCAGTGGGGATGGTCAATGACCATACTATAGATTGTTTTCGGCATTCAGAATTATTGGTTGATTAGACTAGAATTGCCAAGGCGCTTTGAGCATAGGGAAAAACCCGATAAAATTTAAGCGTAACAATAAAATTCAGAATTAATATTCATGATGAAGGTTATTCACGGTACTTGGATTCCAGATGCTGAGTTCGACTACATTCAGCCAGGTTCATTTTATTTGTGGGTTGAAACCTCATCGAGCGCCAAGAGAACGAGAAAAAACCAGCACCAAATTCACCCTAATCATCTATCCAGAGACAAGTTAGAAGCCTTTTTAAGTCAGGAATTGGGCCTTAAAGACTCATCATTAAATCTTCAACAAAATATAATTACCCGATATTTTGCCCTGCCAACCGCCAATAATAAACCAATTCCCTCTCCAGAATTAATCAGGTATTTAGATGTAGAAATTTCTGAAGAATACGACGAATTTCAATATTGGCAAATAGATTGTTATAAAACTGTAACTGCTGTTAAAAATAAGTCCTCTAAAGCAATTAATATCATTAGGCTGCTCCAAGAAATTCATTTTCTAGCCCTATACAATTCTCAAGAAATTCAACTGGGTTCAGACTTATTATTTTGGTATCACTACACCCAAGCTTTTAAGGAAGTAATTATCAAAGACCAATATATTCCTGCTTTCAAATATCGACCAATTGCAAAGGCGAAAGCTAAAAGTAAGAAAAAAAATCAGCTATCCAAATCAGGAGAAATCTATCCCACTTGGTCAATAGTTTCCGAACAATATGAAGCCAACTTAGACAAATACCTTGAATATATACCTTTAATCTGTCTAGCTGGGGCGAATTCTCCGAGTGACAATCCTGATTTTTTTGAGCCTAAAACCTTATTGTGTCACTTCAGCGAATATCTGCTTTGCGATCTAGTCACTCATACATCTTCTACCGCAGCATTTGATAAAAAAATTGCGAATTCTTTAGTTCATGATTGTTTTTATGCCGAACAGCATAGCCCACTAACCAGCAATGCCAATCTAGAAGACTATCAGCAATGGCTAGTCTGGAAACAGAGAATTACCCACACAACTCACAAATCCAACTTTAACTTATACTTCCAATTACATTCGGCAGAACCAGACACCATAAATGATTGGCAGATGCAGTTTTTGGTTGGGGATAAAAAAGACCCTTCTTTAAAGCTGACCCTAAGTGATTACTGGTTGATGAATGATCTAGCAAAAACTGGGATCAAAAAACAATTTGGTCAAGATTTCGAGGCAAACTTGCTCTTAAATTTAGGCTATGCCGCAAGGATGTACCCTAAATTATGGCAGGGGATGGAAACCGCACAACCTGATGGCTTGAGACTGACATTAACCGAAGCCTTTGATTTCCTCAAAGAGTATGCCTGGGTATTAGAAGATTCTGGGTTTAAGATCATTGTCCCAGCTTGGTATACTCCCACCGGCCGTCGTCGAGCTAAAATTCGGCTTAAAGCATCTAGTAGCGGAAAATCGGCCACTAAAAATGCTAATGATAAAGGGTACTTTGGGCTTGATTCTGTGGTTGAATATCAATACCAGCTAGCAATTGGGGAAGAAGAAGTTAGTACAGCTGAATGGCAACAGTTGGTGAATGCTAAGACTCCTTTAGTTCATTTTCGCGGACAGTGGATGGAATTAGACCGCGATAAAATGCAGGAATTTCTGGAATTTTGGCAGTCTCATGGTGAGGAAAAGCCCAAAATGACGATGTTGGAATTGCTTCAACGCAGTGCTTCTGTTGGGGATGATTGGGAAGTTCAACATGACGAATTTCTCTCGGAAATGAGGTCGAAATTAGAAGATAAAAGTAAGTTTGAGCCTATTGCCGATTTAGCCGAACTTCAGGGGACTTTGCGAGAATATCAAAAGCGAGGGGTTTCTTGGTTGAGTTATTTGGAGCAACTAGGCTTGAACGGTTGTTTAGCCGATGATATGGGACTGGGTAAGACGGTGCAAGTGATTGCCAGACTTGTTCAGGAAAGAGAACTGGTTAGTCAAGGAAATAAGAAAAAATCTGTTTCAGTTGCTCCTACTTTATTAATTGCGCCGACGACCGTTGTCGGCAATTGGCTCAGAGAAATTGCCAAATTCGCGCCTCATCTAAATGCGAGTGTCCATCATGGCGGCGATCGCATAAAAGATCTAGCTAAGTTTAAATCTGATTGTTTAAAACGAGATGTCGTAATTACCTCTTTTACCTTGGCACGCAAAGATGTCAAACTCCTAGGAAGCCTGCAATGGCAACGCATTGTTTTAGATGAAGCCCAAAATATTAAAAATCCCCAAGCTGCCCAAACCAAAGCGATTTTGAAACTGTCGGCAAAACATCGTTTAGCTTTGACGGGAACTCCTGTGGAAAACCGTCTCTTGGATTTATGGTCGATATTTAATTTTCTTAATCCTGGTTATTTGGGGAAAAAAGCCCAATTTCGCAAATCTTTTGAGATTCCCATTCAAAGAGACAATAATAAAATTCAATCAACAACCTTAAAAAAATTAGTCGAGCCCCTAATCTTAAGACGAGTTAAAACCGATAAATCTATCATTCATGATTTACCAGATAAAGTCGAACAAAAACTCTATACAAACTTAACTAAAGAACAAGCTTCTCTCTATGAGGCTGTGGTTAAAGATGTAGATGATAAGATTCAAAATACTGAAGGCATTGAACGCAAAGGTTTGATTTTATCGACTCTGGTGAAGTTAAAACAAATATGCAATCATCCTGCCCAATTTCTTCAAGATGGGAGTGATTTTTTACCGACTCGCTCTCATAAACTTGGTCGTTTGGTCCAGATGGTAGAAGAAGCAATTGCTGAGGGAGAAAGTATTTTAATTTTTAGTCAATTTACGGAAATTTGCCAAGGGATAGCCAAACACCTGAAACATGCTCTCCACTGTAATACTTATTATCTTCATGGAGGAACATCTCGTAAACGGCGAGAAAAAATGATTGCTCAATTTCAATCGCCTGAAACGGAAGCATCGGTGTTTATTCTGTCCCTAAAAGCAGGTGGTGTGGGGATTACTTTGACTAAGGCTAATCATGTTTTTCATTTTGATCGCTGGTGGAATCCGGCGGTGGAAGATCAGGCGACAGATCGGGCTTTTCGGATTGGGCAGGAAAAGAATGTTTTTGTGCACAAGTTTGTGGCCATTGGCACGTTAGAGGAAAAAATAGATCAAATGATTGAGGATAAGAAAAGGGTTGCTGATGCTGTGATTGGCAGTGATGAATCTTGGTTGACGGAGTTGGATAATGATGCGTTTAAAGAATTAATTGCTTTGAATAAAACTGCAATTTTAGACTAGGTAGTAATTTAAGTAACGGTGCGAGATCCACTCTCGTAAAATCTGTTTTGGTACTGCTGAATCCGGATATGAATTTGTCTCGCGCAAAGACGCAAAGACGCAAAGGAAGAAGCAAAGAAGATTAGTCTAAATATTTTTTTATGTTTTAAAGCATCATCTTAACCTATCACCTAGAAGTTAGCTTTCAACGTCATTATCAGGAGGCAACATATAGTAAACAGGCGGACGATAGAAAGGATCATTGCGACAAGCATCGAAAATCAGAATTTTTAGGGTTCCAATGTCCTCTTTAACTATAGGTTTAAAATAGAACTCAGTATCAACAGATGCAGCAATCCAAGGAATTTGTTTGTAATCAGTTGAATCACGAACCTTTGGTAGCAACTCTCGAAAAAGCTCAAAGATTTCTACATTCCACTTATCTACAAGAGATAGAAAAGCTTGAGCAAAAGGTGAATGCCTGCTGATTCTACTCTTATTCTTCACTGATGCATCATCATTATCATACTTACGCTTTTCGCCACCACTATTCTTTCCATTTTCATTCTCTGGTGGCTTTTGAAAAAAATCATAGGCAAGATTTCCAGATGCTGTAGAGTACATAATAATGCTGCCATTATGCATCGGAGTTTCTTCAATGATCTTATCAACTGGACGGAGAAGAACGTTAAGATCTATTGCCTTGGTTGCAAACTCTTCTTTTTCTGTTAAATTTGCATCAACTGGCAAAATATAGTCATGTCCATTAATTTGAGACGCGTGACCTGCGTAATAGAAGAGACCAACACCACCTATACTAAGAATTGTTTGGAAATCATCAATTGCTTTCTTTAGTTCTTCAGTTGATGGGTTAATCCGTTTTATGATCTTGAATCCTAATTTTTTCAGGGCTTTACATATTGCTTCAGCATCATTTATTGAGTTCATCAGTGGGGGTGTATTTATGTAATCCTGATTGCCAACGACTAGTGCTATACGATCAGTGACGATATTTTTATCAAATGATAAGAATGAATATTGAAATAATCCTAAAAAACCACCTGCCCCTGAAATTGCGGCAATAGCAGATGGGTATGTACCTTCAGAAAAATACCAAGCTATTCCCAAAGCCATCAGAGTTGTTGCAATAGTCCCTGTAATGATTCTGAAGTTGATAAAGTTTTTTAATTTTTTAAGTGATACCATCCATTTCAATATTATTTGAAGGATATCTAACTATTTATTATGCGAAAAGTTGCTAGACATATGGGGCTAATTCTAACAAATTTTGAGTAAGATAAAATTATAGTCAGACTAGGTCAAACTACTTTACTTTCAAAACAAGTAATGAAAATATATTCTGTCACCGATGCTAAAGCTAAATTTTCTCAAGTAGTAGAGAGTGTTTTACAAGGAGAGGAGGTTATAGTCACAAAAATGGGAAAACCAGCCGTTACAATATCTGCTTATGAACCCATTGCTGAAAACAAAAGATTAGGCTTAATGAAGGGACAAGCTACAATACCTGATGATTTTGGCGAATGGAATGAGGAAGAAGCAAAATTGTTGGGAATCATCGAATAGGATGAAGTATTTGCTTGATACTCATAGTTTACTCTGGGCAGTTTTTGAACCAGATAAACTCTCAACAAAAGCTCAAAAAATCATATCTGATCAAAATAATATTATTTGTGTCAGTTTAATCTCTCTTTGGGAAATTAGTATTAAACAAAATATTGGTCGTTTAGACATCCCAAAAGGGTTTTTTGAGGTTGTACGAGAAGGAGGATTTGAAATGCTTTCTCTGACTATTCCTCAAATCCAACAATATCGAACATTACCTTTGCATCATCGAGATCCTTTTGATCGAATATTAGTTGTTCAAGCAAGACAGCAAAAACTAATTTTGATTACTCGGGATTCAGAAATTAGTAAGTACGATGTCAAGATAGTTAAAGCCTAAATATGCGATTTGTTTTTTATTCTTAAGTTAAACTATGGCTAAATTTAGTAGGACTTGGTGGGGAAAAGTTTTTATTGAAGCTTTAGAATCTTTTACTGATTCGGGAAGATTACAAAGAGGACGTTCCTATGCCAATGGGGGGAAAGTAAAAAGCTTTGATATTGATGGTAATCGGATTACCGCTGTGGTCAGAGGTTCGGTCAATCCCTATTTTGGTGTTTACAAAGAACCAACTTATATAATCTCTATTGAAATTACCCCGATCGCTAAAGCCAAGTGGGATTTGATTGTCGAGAAATTGTCTTCTAAGGCCAGTATAATCTCTCGATTGTTATTAAACGAAGTACCCGAAAATATTGAATCTAGTTTTGCAGAGTTGGGCTTTCATTTATTGCCCTATGATCGCCGAGATTTCCAGACTCAATGTTCTTGTCCAGATTATGCTAATCCCTGTAAACATATTGCTGGAGTTTATTATTTGGTTGCGGCTCAATTGGATGAAAATCCTTTTTTGTTATTTGAACTGCGAGGATTATCTAAGTTAGAGTTACAGAAAAAACTAGAGCAAACGCCTTTAGGGAAAATACTTTCAGAAGAATTAAATAGCAAAGAGGTTACGGTAGAACTTTCTGATTCTTTATACACGAGAGTCGAAAAGCGATCGCTTGAAGAACAACCTAGTGCCAGAGAATTTTGGTTGGGCGCTAAGAGATTACCTCCTACAATTGACGTGCCAACAGCTAGTGGCATACCGGCGATCGCAATTAAGAAAGAGGGTGATTTCCCTGCTTTTTGGCATAAAGATCATTCTTTCATTGAAACTATGGAAGAATTATATAAACGCGTCAAAACTAAAAATCAGAATTTAATATAAATTTATGCTCGCAAAAAGAATCTTACCTTGTCTCGATGTCAATGCAGGACGAGTTGTGAAAGGCGTTAACTTTGTCGATCTCAAAGATGCTGGAGATCCCGTCGAACTAGCTAAGGTTTATAACGATGCTGGTGCGGACGAATTAGTATTTCTCGATATCACCGCAACCCATGAAGACCGAGGAACTATTATTGACGTGGTATACCGCACCGCAGATCAAGTTTTTATCCCTCTGACTGTCGGTGGTGGGATCAACGCTTTGCCTGATATTAAAAATCTCTTGCGAGCAGGTGCAGATAAAATTAGTATCAATTCCGCTGCGGTGCGCGATCCTGACTTGATCAACCGAGCAAGCGATCGCTTTGGCCGACAATGTATTGTGGTGGCGATCGATGCTAGAAGACGCCCAGATCCGAGTAATCCTGGATGGGATGTTTATGTTCGAGGCGGCAGAGAAAACACTGGTTTGGATGCGATCGCTTGGGCTAAAGAAGTCGCGATGCGCGGAGCCGGAGAACTCCTAGTCACTAGTATGGATGCCGATGGAACTCAGGCAGGATATGATTTGGAGCTTACTCGGACTATTGCCGAACAAGTCGAAATACCAGTAATTGCCTCTGGTGGGGCCGGAAATTGCCAGCATATATATGAGGCTCTCAGCGAAGGCAAAGCAGAAGCCGCGTTGCTTGCGTCGTTACTGCATTATGGACAGTTAACTGTTGAGGAAGTCAAAAGCTATCTTCAACAACATCAAGTTCCTGTTCGGCAATGAGTCGAAGGCAGATGGCAGATGGCAAAGGGCAGATGGGAAAATTCAGAACAGCTCAAAGCCTAGAGCGGCAATATTCTTATTAAATAAAACTTAAATTCTTCAAAAGTAATACCGAATGATAAAAATTGTGTACTAGAATAGATACAGAGTTTACATTTCTTAACGATGCTGATTCCGATTCTCATATTTGATGTAGCTCTGGTCGCTTGGTCCTTGCATTTGATGCAAGAGGCTTTAAATCGGAAAGAGTTTTCCCTCATGCTAGCGGGCACTTTGGTCGCGCTGGTTGCTGCTGCGATGTTGGTTGTCTATTTTCTGGTTGGCAACTGCCTGAGCCAATTATTATAGTTTTTGATCATTATTTCTTCTAGACTGAAATATCTAAAGGTGATTGATAATTATTAGCATAAACTATTATCTAATATTGTTATTTTGCTCGTAATTACTTTTTCAGGAAGAGTCTTTTCCGCTAAGCTAAAGCTGGATATATGGAGATATTTCTGAAATCATAGTGTTTAGCTACAGATTAGGGAGTCATCTTATAGAACTCCAAGATAATTTATTTACCGTCAGGAGGAATCATGCGTGCAGTGCTAATGGCTGGGGGTTCAGGAACTAGATTAAGACCCTTGACCTGTGATCTTCCAAAGCCGATGGTGCCAGTACTCAACCGTCCCATAGCTGAACATATTATTAACTTATTAAAAAGAAATAATATCAAACAAATTATTGCTACTCTCTATTACCTACCCGATGTAATGCGAAATTACTTCCAGGATGGTAAAGATTTTGGTGTGGAGATGACCTATGCCGTAGAAGAGGAGCAGCCTTTGGGGACTGCTGGTTGTGTCAAAAATATCCAACAATGGTTAGAAGATACTTTTATTGTTATTAGTGGGGATGGTATCACTGATTTTGATTTGCAAGCAGCGATCGCATTTCATCGAGAAAAACAATCAAAAGCCACGTTAATTCTGACTCGGGTTCCCAATCCCGTAGAATTTGGGGTGGTTATTACCGATCCCGATGGCCGCATCAACCGTTTTTTAGAAAAGCCTTCCTTAAGTGAAATTTTTTCTGACACTGTAAATACTGGAACCTATATTCTCGAACCAGAAGTTTTAGACTATCTTCCAGAAAACGAAGAATCCGATTTTTCGCAAGATTTATTTCCGATGCTTCTTCATCGGGGAGAACCCATGTATGGCTATATTGCAGAGGGTTATTGGTGTGATGTCGGTCATCTTGATGCTTGTCGAGAGGCTCAATATGATTCTCTAGAGCAAAAGGTTACTATCGATTTTGCCTACCAGGAAAAATCCTCGCGAATTTGGATTGGTTCTAATACCTATATCGACCCTAGTGCAAAAATTGAAGCTCCAGCACTAATTGGCAATAACTGTCGTATTGGAGCAAGAGTCAAGATTGAGGCAGGAACCGTAATTGGGGATAATGTAACCATTGGCAATGATGCCGACCTCAAGCGCCCGATTATTTGGAATGGTGTCACAGTGGGAGAAGAAGCTCATTTACGGGCTTGTATCGTTGCTCGGGGGACGAGAATAGATAGACGAGCTCAAGTACTAGAAGGAGCTGTCTTAGGCCCTTTATGTCATGTGGGAGAAGAAGCTCAAATATCCCCTGGGGTCAGGGTTTGGCCTAGCAAGCGAATTGAATCTGGGGCCATTCTCAATATAAATTTAATTTGGGGAAATATGGCACAGCGCAATCTTTTTGGGCAGCGTGGGGTGTCTGGATTAGCCAATATTGACATTACTCCCGAATTTGCCGTTAAACTGGGTGCTGCCTATGGCTCGACTTTAAAACTAGGATCGACAGTCTTGGCATCTCGGGATCAACGCAGTGTTTCTCGGATGATCAGTCGTTCTTTAGTTTCAGGATTAATGTCGGCAGGGGTTAATGTGCAAAATTTGGAGGCTACAGCAATTCCCATTTCTCGGACCATGACCGATCGCCTGGCAACTGCGGGGGGGCTTCATGTTCGTTTAGAACCTAATCATCATGATCATATTTTGATTGAGTTTTTTGATCGAGAAGGCATCAATATTTCCAAGTCCAAAGAAAAAAAGATTGAAGGCACCTACTTCAAAGAGGATCTGCGTCGGGTTTCGATTACCGAAATTGGCAAGATTGCCTATCTTGATGGAATCATTGAAGCCTATAGCCATACTTTTGAAACCCATCTCAATATTGAAGCAGTTCGTAATAGTAGATCGAAGATTGTGATCGATTATGTTTATGCTGTTTCCGGAGCTATTTTGCCCCAGCTATTAGCGAAATTTGGTTGTGATGCGGTGGTGCTTAATGCCAGCTTAAATCAAAATGCGATCGCGAATCAGGAAAAAGACCATCTACTCAAGCAATTAGGACAGGTTGTGGAAGCTCTTGGCGCTAATTTAGGAGTTCAAGTATCTGCCAATGGAGAAAAATTTATTCTGGTGGATGAGTCGGGGTTGCCGATTCGTGGTGAAACCTTAACTGCTCTGATGGTCAATACAATTTTTACGGCCAATCCCCGCAGCACTGTAGTCGTTCCTGTCCATTCTTCGAGTGCCGTGGAACAAATTGCTCGACGTCATGATGGCAATGTGATTCGGACAAAAGTTAATCCCACCGCATTGATGGAAGCATCACAAACCAATCCCAATGTTTCTTTAGGGGGTAGTGGTGAAATTGGCTTTATTTTTCCGCAACTGCATCCTGGGTTTGATGCGATGTTCGGCATTGCCAAATTGATTGAAATGTTAACTATTCAAGAAAGATCTTTGGTTGAAATTCGCAACGAACTACCTTCAGTTTGTCATAGATCTTATACGGTGCGATGTCCCTGGAAGATTAAAGGTTCTTTGATGCGTCATTTGGTAGAAACCCATGCTACAGAGAATTTGGAGCTCATAGATGGAGTCAAAATCATTAATCCTCAAAATGATAATTGGGTACTGATCTTACCTGATGCGGGGGAACCGCTAGTTCATATTTTTGCGAATAGTGATGATCGTGGTTGGGTAGATCGAAATATCAATAGTTATCGCGAGCAGGTTCAGAATTTTATTGAGCGAGAACAGGGGCTTGATAGTGAAAATTGAAAATTACGAGTAGAAGGATTACTAGATGAACTTTTTGTTTTTATCGAAATTACTTCCCCTCTTTGTCTATCCTTTGGGATTGGCTTGTATATTATTAATCGTTGCTTTAGTTCTTAGTTTTAAGCGCTCAAAGTATAGTTATATTCCGATCCTGCTGGCATTAGTAATTTTTTTGATAGCAGGAAATAGTAGAGTTTCTCACTCTCTCCTCAAATCTTTGGAATGGCAATATCTAAGCGATCAAGAATTGCCGACTGCTGATGCTATAGTCGTGCTGGGTGGTTCGGTTCATAGTGTTGCCTATCCTCGGACATTACCTGATTTGAATGAACATGGCGATCGCGTTATCTATGCGGCCAAATTATACAATGATGGCAAAGCTCCTCTTATTTTGCTTTCTGGCGGGAGAATTGATTGGTATGGCGATGGCTCATCAGAAGCCCAGGATACGACAAAAATTTTAGAATTAATGGGCATTCCTTCCTCTGCGATGATTCAAGAAGGCGAGTCGGTTAATACTTATGAAAATGCGATTTTTACCCAGAAAATTCTTGAAGAGCAAGGTCTAAAAAAAATCATCCTGATCACTTCTGCTTTTCATATGCCGCGATCGCTAAAGATTTTTCAGCACCTGGGGATTGATGCGGTTCCTGCGCCAACAGATTTTTATGTGAGTCAACAGGAATTGCGGGAAGCTGATCATAGTGCCGAATCGAAAATTCTTAGTTTTATTCCCAATACTAAAAGTTTAGATCGAACCACAATGGTGATCAAAGAATATATTGGAACTATTGTTTATTGGCTGCGAGGTTGGTTGTAATCAGAATATAATTTTGGTTAGCTAATTTTTTCTTGCTATGAACTATTGGAATCGATTGCTGTTAATCAAGCAGATCGAGTTAAAGTCCCTCGCCAAAATCGCTATCATCTCTTTTTTTGCTTCTTTTTGTCAGCCAATGGCAATTAAAGCTCAAACTATGATTGCTCAATTGCCCCTTCCCGAAACTCCTACCCCAGATATTCCAGAACCATTAGCCCCTCTGCAACCAAGTCTTCCCCAACTAGAAACCACTCCGACATTTGTTCCTCTAGAGCCCCAAGATGTTCCAGGAACCATTATTGTCAAAAAATTTGAAATTATTGGCAATACAGTCCTTGAGCCCCAAATCATCGAAGATGCGATCGCAGAATATACTCTCAGACCAATTTCCTTTGTCGAATTGCTCCAAGTCCCGCGAAAAATCACCCAACTTTATCTCGATGCAGGATACATTACTTCTGGCGCGATCCTCTCTCCACAAGCGATCACCGATCGCACAGTCCAAATCGAAATTGTTCCGGGAACTATTAGTGAGATTAAGGTTATTGGTCTACAAAAGCTTAAACCTAGTTATGTGCGTAGTCGATTAGCAAGAGCAACCCAGCCTCCTTTAAATCAGACTCAATTACTCAAAGCTCTACAACTGCTGCAAATAGATCCCCTGATTGCCAATATATCTGCCGAACTCTCAGCAGGAATCGAACCCAACAGCAGTATTTTGGAAGTCACAGTAGAAGAAGAACCCGATACTTTTTCCCTTGGTTTGAATTTTGATAACTATCGAGTGAGTAGTGTGGGGACATTTCGTCGCCAACTAGAATTGAATGAAAATAATCTCTTGGGTTATGGCGATCGCTTTAACATTGCCTATCTCAACACAGATGGTACCCATGCCTTAGATAATCTCAGTTATGAATTTCCCCTGAATAATTATCAAGGAAAACTAAAATTAGTCTATGGTTATTCTGATAATAATCTGACTCAAGAACCTTTCGACGCCTTAGACATTGAGAATCAGATTAGTAACTACGAAGTTAAATATGCCCACAAACTATATAAATCTTTGAGCCAAGAACTCATTGCCGGGATTAGTTTCATCCATACCAATTCCCGGTCAACCTTTCTCGATGGGCTACCCTTTCCTAGCCCTTCTGGAGCCTCAGATGATGAGGGTAAGACTAAAGTTTCGGCCATTCGTTTGATCCAAGACTATACGAATCGTAATCAGCGGCGGGTTTGGGCTCTGCGATCGCAATTAAGCATCGGGATTGATGCTTTCGACTCTAATGTCAGTGTCGACAGACAAGATAGTAAATTTGTTGCTTGGGCAGGACAGGCTAATTATTACCGGATATTAACCAACAAAACAGCGTTTTTGCTCAGATCCCGGATGCAATTTGCCGATGATGGATTAGTGCCTTTGGAACAATTTAGTATTGGTGGGGTCTATACTGTTCGCGGTTATGCCCAAAATATTTTGATAGCAGATAATGGATTCTTTGTTTCTGCTGAAATTCAACAAAATCTTTTAAGGTTAGAAAAATCCCGAATTGCTCTAGATCTCACGCCCTTTATTGACTTTGGACGCATTTGGAATACTGATAGGGAGTTGAATCAACCTCGTAATACAATAGCTGGTGCTGGTTTGGGGCTAAGACTAGATATTAAGAACAACGTAATACTTCGTCTTGATTGGGGAATTCCTTTTTCCGAAATTGAAACTGCGGGAGATTCTCTACAAGAAAATGGGTTCTACTTTTCCTTAAGAACCAAAGCTTTTTGAATTTTGAATTACTGCTGTTCCCTATTATCAATTATCTAGGACTTACGCAAAATGAAATATTGTTATTTAGTAAATTATCGATCAAAGCCATAAATGCTACTGGGGGACCAGTCCCCCAGACCCCCTGTTGGGGCCGGGACGCCGCCCCCAAACCCCTTGCGTAAGGATTGACTAGTGAGTTGGAAAATGAGGGATTGTCTTGGTGGTTGTTTCATTTTCTACGATGGAAATTGTAATTTCTTAACAACTTTCAATTTTTAATTTTCAATTGATTCCAATAAGAAGTGCCAACGACTAGCAAAAAAGTAAGGTAGACAATAATTTGTAGCAAATAAAGAGTCTGCCGATAACCGAAAAGAGCTTTTAAAACAATACCAGGGAAGGTTTGATCGGGCAATATTATCGAGCCATCCCAAATTTGTATCCCCAGAAGACAGGAAGAACTATTGCCGAAACACCAATTGTTATTAGATAACTCGGATAATAGTAGGGCAAATTGGTCAAAATGATAGGCAGCACTTAATACCAAGCCACCAACAATCAATAGGAGAAATACTCCCATAATCTGAAAGAAAAGACGAACATTGATTTTAATGCCGATCGCAAATAATAACCATCCCATAACTCCAGCGACGATCAGACCCGCTGCTGCCCCTGTAATTGGCAATAACCATGATTCTTGAAACTTTGCCAGGATAAAGAGGACAGTCTCAAACCCTTCTCGCAAAACAGCGATGAATACGAGAAGAAATATCCCTGCTCCTGCATTCTGGTTATTTAAGGCATTATCGATCGCCGATTGCATTTCTCCTTTCATCGAGCGGGCCTGTTTACTCATCCATAACAGCATCCAACTCAACATCGCGATCGCAATTACGCCAAATCCAGCTGCTAAAATCTGTTTGATGAGTGGGGCATAGATTCCACTTGCAGCGGTTAAACCCTGGAGGGTATTAGCAAGAATAATGCCCACTCCGATACTGGCAAGGATTCCCCCAACAACACCAAAATAGACCCAGCGATAGAGTTGAGTTTGTTGGGCTTTTTGCAGGCAAGCCACCACAATCCCCACGACTAATGCTGCTTCAAAACCTTCTCGTAAAGTAACAATAAAAGTTGGGAATGCTGCGGATAAATCCATGAGTCAAATGAAGGCAGAGGGCAGAGGGCAGAGGGCAGAGGGAAAAATACTCAGAAATTTTCAATTGATTAATGCTAACTGATGGCCGAAGAATATTGATTGCGCAATTGTTCTAGTTTGCTATCAATTTGATCTAATTGAGGTTGTAATTGAGCTATAGCGAGTTTTTTGGGGAGTTTCGCTTTTTTGGCGCTGGCCATTGTTTCATTGTATAGGCGATCGCGATATTGCTCAAATTCAGCTATCACTTCTGCTAGCTGTTCGGGGGTTACGGTGGAATTAGATTCTCCAGTCATATCTATATTTCTCCTGAATGATTGTTGCACCATGATTTTCTCAGATTTTGCGATCGACTGGCAACTTCAGTGGGGATAATTCTTCAATCTTGATATTTTGCTCCAAACTGTAAAAAAAAGGTGAGATAAAACTCACCAAAATCCAAATCGTCTAGATTATGTCAACCGGTTTTTACATGTCTAAATTGCAAAATTATCTTCATCGCTTTAGGGAGCGCACACCAAGATTAGGAAATAGAGAACAAGTTAGTCTTTATCCAAGTTGTCGATTAGAGTTTCTACGGAGTTCAGATAACCTTGATCATAGAGAGTATCTTCCGATAATCTTCCAGCTGCGATCGCACCTTGAACCAACTCTTCAGCTCCAATTCTATTACTACGAACCTTCGCCAAGAAAACAGCATTAGAAGGAATGTCTTGATCTTCAAAACGGCCTTGGTAAGCACCGGTTACGAGATTAAAAGGTGTGATGTTTACTGTATTGCTAGTTTTACTACTAGAACTTAAACTTACTTGACTTAATGCGGGAACAGCAATGGTGGAGAGTAATATAGTAGATAATGTACTGATTAAGATCCTTTTCATTTGTTTGCCTCCTCAGTTACCCTGAGGTAGTTGAATTATTGTCTTGCTTTGATATCTTTAAGCATCACTAAATTCACTGAGAAGATTCTAATCGCTAAATTAAGAATGCCTGAAATATTAACTAGAAAATTATTATCAATCTTTCAGGTTAAATTAAGGTACTAGTTGTAAAATCAAAAAAGACCGCTATTAATTCTAAGATTTTAGAACTCAATAACGATCTCTTTTCAAGGTAGAAAAAATGAATTAACCAGCCTCTTTATCTTGTTTTTGTCGACGACGATCTCGCCATTTAACCGAAGAAAGATATACTATCCCGCTGCTGACAACTAGTAGTAGTCCTAGAGCAACGAGAAATAAAATGTTAACTATATAGCTTGTTTCCATGATCAACGAAGGGTAAGGATGAACTGACATTTACCCCAATCTTTTGTGGCAATAATATTTTAGAATCCGTTACGACCCCAAACTACCATTGAAATCGACCAAGTGAATAAAGCTAGCACGGCAACCCAACCTAATGTTAAAATATCCATGATTTGTATTTACTTTTTGAAATATAAATTCGTCAAACAACGTCACAGTCTATCATACTTCTATGTGGTGTTTTCTGGTGAGGGTTTTGCCTAGTTTAGTCGCAGAAAGAATTGAATCGGTTAAAGCTGGATTGGCAGGAGCGATCGCATTTACGGTTGCCGATCTAACAGCTATCCTATTGAATAATCTCATTTTTGTTCCCTGGGGAGTCGGGTTTCGCCTACTACAACTAAATTCTCTGTTAGACAGCCTAATTACCATTGCTACGGCATTAGTAAGTGGTTTTTTGTTTGGTGTAACCTATCGTTATATTATTCGTAGCGATCGCAATTCCCATCTCAAGGATGGTGCTGTCATGGCTTTTGGCCTAGTTAGAGGCTTAGCTTTGCTGGAGGCGACAGCGATTAAGTCAGGGCAATTCTGGTCTTTGAGTATTTTGATTGCCGAAGGGATTATCAGTTTCGCGATCGCCCGTTATTGTCTCGATTTTGCTTTGGGCAAAAAATTTATCAAACCCTTTCTATGAATAGCATTGAAGTCCAAAATCTGAGTAAAGTCTATGGTTCGACCACTGCGATCGAGGATGTTAACTTTACCGTAGAAACAGGAGAAATCATCGGCTTTCTGGGGCCTAACGGAGCTGGAAAAACCACTACCATGAGGATTTTGGCAGGTTACTTACCGGCGACTACGGGAACGGCAAAAATTGCTGGTTATGATGTCCATCAACAGTCTATGGAAGTACGGCGACGTATTGGTTATTTACCAGAAAATCCGCCTCTATATCCTGAGATGACCGTAGAAGGTTTCTTGAATTTTGTCGCGAAAATTAAGGGCGTGGCAAAATGCGATCGCAAAAAGAAAGTGACGACCGTGATTGAGCGTTGTCAGCTAGAAGATAAGACCAAAACCGCCATCTACAAATTATCCAAGGGTTATCGTCAAAGAGTGGGCATTGCCCAGGCGATCGTTCATGAGCCCAGAGTGATTATCCTAGATGAGCCGACAGTGGGCTTAGATCCTCGTCAAATAATTGAAGTACGCAATTTGATCAAGAGTTTGGCGATCGAACATACAATTATCTTATCGACTCATATTTTGCCAGAAGTTAGTATGACCTGCGATCGCATTATGATTATTAATCAGGGTAAAATCGTGATTACTAATTCTCCTGATGAGCTACAAAAGCAACTTGCGGGGAATTATGGCTATCAACTAGAGCTAGCAGGAAATATTGCCGATCTCCTGCCCAAGTTGGCTGCAATTCCTGGAGTTGTTGCCAGTAAAGTTATCACCGAAAATCTGAATAACCAGAATCGTGACCTCGTAGAAGTCACTTGTAATGCTGACAGTGAGCCGGGAAAAGAACTGGCAGCTCTTACGATTAACCAGGGTGTAAGTTTATATGAAATGCGACGAATTCGTCCTAGTTTGGAAGATGTATTTTTAGAATTAACAACTGAAGAAATTATTAGTAATGAGTAATGAGTAATGAGTAATAAGTAATAAGTAATGAGTAATAAGTAATGAGTAATAAGTAATACTTTAAAATAAATGATAGTTGTACAGAATATTATTGCAATTTTTCAAAAGGAATTTCAGGGCTATTTTAAATCTCCTCTAGCTTATATCATTGCAGGGATTTATTGGTTAATTGCGGGAACCTTTATGGTTAGTATACTTTTAGGGCCAGAAGGAATTATCCAAGAAGTTAACTATGGAGAGCAATTGGGAATTCCGCTCGGATCTATTGATGTACCCTATATCTTTCTGACTTCTTTTTTTTCTATACTAGGTACACTTTGCTTATTTATTTTACCCATACTTTCGATGGGACTTTATACAGAGGAAAGAAAATCTGGCACCCTGGAATTGTTGGCGACATCTCCAATATCTAATTGGGTCATTGCTGTGGGAAAGCTACTTGGTGTAGTTGCTTTTTTCCTGTTTATGATTATGCCGTTTCTTTTTTACGAGGCAATTATTTTCAGTGCGGCTACTCCGGCGATGCCTTTTGCTGTGCCATTATCGGCTCACTTAGGATTAATCTTATTAGCCACTGCGATCTTGTCTTGGGGAATGTTTATTTCTTCTTTGACTGATAGCAATATTATTTCAGCCATTCTGACTTTTGCTTTAATTCTTTTTTTGTGGATTGTCGATATTATTGCTAATAATATAAATGGTGCGATCGGTGATTTTTTACGACAATTATCTTTATTAGAGAGCTATAACAATTTAATTAATGGTATTTGGGAAGTCGATAATATAGTTTTATTATTAAGCTATATCTTTTTGGGTATATTTTTTACTGCTCAATCAGTAGAAATTCTACGACATAATCAGTGAACAGTTATCAGTTATCAGTTATCAGTGAACAGTTATTCGCTAGATTATAAGATTAATTATTTTATTCTTTTACTCTCCTTCGTTCCCGTTCTCTATTCCCATCATGAAAAAAAGAGTTACTTTAACTTTTCCTCGCACTACAGTTCCGATTCCTATCACCTATCGTTTGGCGAAGGATTTTAATGTTGCGGCCAATATTATTCGCGCCCAGATTGCTCCAGATAAGGTGGGGAAACTTGCTGTGGAACTTCAAGGCGATATTGATGCGATCGATGCGGCACTGGAATGGATGACTAATAGCAATATTGATGTTTCTTCGGCCAATAGTGAAATTGCGATCGATGAGAATCTTTGTGTTGATTGCGGTTTATGTACCGGAGTTTGTCCGACCAAGGCTTTGACGTTAGATCCTAAAAGTTTTCGTCTCAAATTTATGCGATCGCGCTGTGTAGTCTGTGAGCAATGTGTTTCGACTTGTCCTTTGGATGCAATTTCAACTAACCTTTAATTTAATGAGTTTGGGAATATTCGATAAACGCGATCTCATAATTGAGAAAATTGTTGAAGTTGAGATTGAAAAGAGCAAGACGGTAAGAGAGTTAAGAAAAGTTATTGGTTGTAAAGTTTAATAAAATCTCTAAAATATCTAAGTAATTCAGTTAATAACTGATTAACTTCTAACCCAAAAACATGATTAACAATCAATGAAATCCAAGCGACGCAAGAGACAAAAAAGAATATTTTTAGCCGATCTTTATGAAAAATAAAAGCAATTAAATCAGGTCTTAATAAGAAAATCGCCATAATCAATAAAGGCATTATCAAAATTACAAACCGAAGTAAGTTTTTATTTAGATATTTGTTTTTATGTTTACGCATTTGTCCGCGATAATCCCAATCCTTCTCTTGTTCTATAACTTTTAACGTGTGTCGATCACATATTCCAGTCACAGATAGGTTGCTATTAGTTTGAATCTGTTCAATTACTTCAAGAGTTTTCTTTCCGTATATTCCGTCCTCAATTAGAGTTAATCCGTATTTTTGGTTGATCAGGGTTTGCAACTGTCTAACGTCTTGTCCTATGTCATTTAAGCAAAGTTCACGAGCTGTATTGTTCATACTCATATTATCAATTCGGTATTTTCATTCCAGTATCTCTAAAATAAGTCACAAAGTGTGTATCATTTCCGACAAAAAATTGCTTCTCATGAATAAAAATAAGCAAAAGAGTAACGCTATGATACATACTTAGGTTAAAATAGATGTATTGAATTGAGAGATTGTTAACGAATGCCAACGGAAAAAGGTACAACTTTTCGCGCAAGATTATCAGCTACAGCGAAGAGAAGAATTGAAAAGATTGCTGAGCAGTATAATTGCACTTATGGAGGGAAAGGAAGTATCAGTGATCTTTTAAATAAAATCGCAGACGGTCATTTGACTGTAAAAAGACCTACAATTCCAGAAAGAAAAATCTCAGGCAATTCCCTAATAAAGCTACAAATTAAAGCTCAAAAAGATATAAGAGGGACAATCTACATAATTTCTAAGTCAATAGCGGATTGTCAGGGAAATATATTAGATATTAAAGTTAATATAGAAGGTGAATTCGGTACATTTTGTTTGTTAGTTTCTTTAGAAAAAGATGATTTATTAGTTGATTTACTTAATAATCTTTTAAGCATTAAAGTAGAAGATATTCAAGATTTTAATGATGAAAGAATTCTAGAAAATAAAAGAATCAAAAGAAAATTTGAATATTCATCTCTAGAAAAATTTAAACAGCAAAATTTACTAATAGATATAAGATGTATTCTTGGCCTAGAAATTAATATACCTAATCAACAAGGAAGTTTATCTGATATAACAAGAATAATTTCTGCTGAAAAAGCTTTGATAGATTCTCTAAGTCAAGATTTTGACAGTCAGAAAGACAACGCGATTGTTAGATTATTTTTATTGCTCAAATTAGAGACAGAAACAGAAACAGAAACAGAAGTTGAAAAAATAACCAAAATTATGAATGAGATTGGTAAACAGTTTAAAGTTGAACGTTTGAATGCCGAATATTTAATATAGTGATAATTGTAGATTGAGTAAATATAAGGCGTAGTCGTGAGTCCGATTTTCCAGAACGTCAGTTCGACGAATTTTTTTTTGATTAAATTTCCCAAGTTGAACAACGAAGTAATAGGCTTGTTCCTAAATCCCCAAATCCCTAAATCCCCAAGTCCTTATTCAGAACTAGTAAATTTTGTACTCATCGAGCTTACGTTTCCAGAGGTTTGTTCTACTCTTTACCATCTGCCATCTGCCGTCTGCCATCTGCCTTCATTCTATGTAAATTCCAGGATACTCTTTTGTATTACGAAGTACTTAATTTCCGAGAATCAACGGAGACGATCGCCTAGTAGTTAAGGGCATAATAAAGCAAACACAGTTTTATTTTCTAAACTTTTTCCCAACTTTATTTTTTATATATTTAAGCAAGTAATTATTATGAAAAGATATTACTTCATTCTTGTCCCGATAATTGCGCTTATACAGTGCTTCGCTTTGCGCCAGACGGCCCGTTCTTCTGAATACCAAAAAGCCGAGAAAAATAATTCAGATATCTCGTCGCAAAACTTTTTTGCCTGTGCGACGGAAAACCCAACTCCCACTTTATACGCATATACATCAGGGAAAACTTCTTTAACTCCCCTCATAAGTTGGCATCAAGAATATCTACTTCCCCAGGATTCTGGAAGCACAGTTTGTCAACAAGTCGCAGAAAAACTGCAATATTTATATCAAGAACCAGGACAAAAATATATTTCTACCCAGGAAGAAGAGGGACATACTTTAGTCTGCACCGTAAAAATTGAAAATGACACTTGTGGCTCTAACAATAGTGAACCATTATTCACCGTCAACCCCAATTATGATGCTAAATGCATTCTAGATAGGAAAGAACCCCTAGAATGCGTAGTCGTGGGGAGAGCCAGAGGTGTTTTTAGTGTTCCCGACTCTCCTTACAAACCTATTTGGTGGTTGTGGTAAACCAATTAATGCTTAATTTATTCTTCTTATCCCGCAGCTCGCGCTGGGTTTTGAGATGATTTTATTTTTCTTCCAGAAGACATCCGAGCAGCAGCTTCTTCTTCCTCAACAGGAACAAATTCAATGTTATTGAGCAATGTAGTAACAAAAGCAAATAATAGGAAAGGTAAAGATAATACGAGGACAATTCCTACTGTTGCTAGGGCATAAATCTGACGAGTACTACTCCATAAAGCAAGAGTTGTTGCCAAACTCACAAAAATCACAATTAACCATATAATTATCTGTAGGTAAATATCCCCAAAAGTCAGGGTACAAATCATCTTATATTTTGTTATTTCCTTATCCATAGCAGGAGACCTCAAATAAATATTTCGTTATATACTTAGAGTATAAGAAATACCGAACGAAGGAATAACTTTTCCATATTTTTCTTACAGTTGCAATATTTATTTACAAAAATACAGTTTAATCAACAATTATTGAGCTAATGTGATTAATTGGTGACAGAAGTTGATTTTTTGAGGGTGGCTAGCATTTGTCCTAAAAAAGGTAAACCAATGATAGCGGGTAAAAAATAACGAGAAGTACAGAGTAGACCTAATGCCGCACCAACTACTTCATTAAAATAAGGTTTATAGAACAAAATTAAGGCTGCATCACGAGTACCAACTCCCGCAAAAGTTAAGGGGAGTAAGCCAGCTAAGATTGAGAGGGGAGAAAGAGCCAGACTAATCAAAAATGGAACCCAGGCTTTAAGTGCAATAATAAATAACCAAATTTGTAGTAAATGTAAAAACCAAATAAATACAGACGTAATCGAGATCACCAACAACTGTTTTTTGTCTTCCCAAAAATAACTTTGCATTTGTGACCAAGAAACCTGCATACTTTGCAATTTCTTACTAATACCTTTGGGGGATATTTGGATTGTTGCATTAAAAAATAAGTTAGCAACTTGGCGGCTACCGAGGATAAATAACCCTAAAACTAATCCTCCTAAAATGCCAAGAATCATAGTTAGAAAAAATGGATCTTTGGTCGGATATAGTAGCAAGCCAAAGATACACCATAATAATAAAGACAGCATATCAGAAGCTTTTTCAAAAATTACAATAGCTAACGACAAACTGCCACTAAGATTATCTCGTTCCTTCATAAAATAAGCTTTGGCAATATCACCCATTTTTGAAGGCAAAACCATATTGAGAACACTAGCGCCGAGGATTAATCTATTAGCTTCGATAAAACCTAGTTTTGTTCCTTGAGGCATCAATTGTTGTAACCGCCAAGAAGTAAATAAGGTAATAGGAATCACCATACCCAAGCTAATAATCATCCATAGAGGATCGCAGTTTTGAAAAACTTCTAGTAATTTTTTGAGCTCGATTTGGGAATATAAAATTAGTAAGATAGCAACACTAACAACTATGGAAATAAATCTTTTAAGGTTCATGAAATTATAGGTAAAGAGCAGAAAGTGATAAACAACAAAGTTGATGGTATTGTAAAAAGTATGACAGCTTAAAGATAAGAATATGGCTTCCAAATCGAAGAAAAACCGAGTTGCCTACAGGGAATTTGGCAATAGTAGTAATGATGCAGCTTTGGCAAGGGCCACCCCCGATTTACCGCCACAACAACAAAATATTAGAATACAAGCTACGCGTTCTGGTCGCAAAGGCAAGACTGTCACTGTGCTCACTGGATTTCAACATAACCCAGAAACGCTGAGTAAATTACTCAAAAATCTGAAGGCGCAATGTGGTAGTGGGGGAACAGTTAAAGACAATAATTTGGAGATTCAGGGCGAGCACAAAGAAAAGTTATTACAAATTATGACTAAACTAGGTTATAAGGCGAAAATTAGTGGGGGCTAAAATCTAGAAGCCAAAGTTATTGGTGATTTTGGTCGCAGATTCTGTATTACTTTCTAGATTAAACAGACTTTGCATGGCAACTGCTTGAGCTGAATTCATTTGTCCATAAACAAAGACCCAAGGCAGCTCGATCGCGAGTTGGGAGATGAACCAATCTTTGACATAGGGACTGCCATAGATAATTAATCCTGCCAAGTTTTCACTAGTTAAAAGTAATTTATATTGTGCGATCGCGTTTTGCGTCAAGCCTGCTGTCCCGCGAAAAGGATTGCCGCGAATAAAGACTTGTAGCAAGGTTTTACGTTGATCATGATTAATTTGCTCCAGACTATTTTGATCTAATATTTGTCTTTGATAGCCGAATTTTTGGGGAATTGCGATCGCAGGAGCCGCCAGATCGAGAAAACTGCAATTGAGAACATCATCAACCACGATCAGATTGCGCTGTGCCTGCGCATCATCGACAGTTAAAGGTAAATTACCTCCTGTTTGCCCAGAATCCCGCAGGATATCTTGAGCAATTTGCCTATGTTGAGGTGCTGATAATAACTCAGTTGAAGATTGAAACTCTAAGCTGTTTCTCTTATCTTCCTCAACAAACTCGTCAACTAAACCTAATTTTGCTTGTTCAATCCGCTCTAGAGACTGCTCAATTCTTTCTTCTGTGATGATTTGCGATCGCACAGCTTGATAGATAGACTCGATCGCAATTTCAGGATCTTCAGGCATTAATAAAATGTCTGCTCCTGCTGTCACAGCTAAAACTGCGATTTCTTCGGCGGTGGCATATTTAGTGACTCCTCCCATAATCAGGGCATCTGTGATAATCAAACCGTCAAAGCCCAATTCTGCTCGCAGTTTCCCTGTCATAATTTTTTTCGAGAGAGTTGCCGGATAGTCTTTATCCCAAGCAGGAATCGTCAGATGGGCACTCATTACACTATCAACGCCAGAGGCGATCGCATTGACAAAAGGTGGTAATTCGACTCTATTTAATCGGGAATTATCATGGGGAATATTTGGTAAATCGAGATGGGAATCGGTTGCCGTGTCACCATGACCAGGGAAATGTTTGGCTGTGGTCAAAATGGGGTGGGATTTTGCTCCTTCAATGAAGGCCCTGGTTAAGTGGCTGACTATCTGGGCATCTTGACCAAAGGCGCGAATATTGATCACTGGGTTATCCGGGTTATTATTTACATCCACCACCGGAGCTAGCAACCAATTAATGCCAATTGCGATCGCCTCCTGGGCCGTGATCTTCCCCATTGCCTTTGCATATTGCAGAGACAGATTGAGATCTTTTGCTGCGATCGCCGATAAGGCCATAGGTGGAGCAAACCAAGTGGCTCCAGGAAATCTTTGCCCAACGCCTTCTTCGATATCCGCTGCGATAAACAGAGGAATCTTGGCCCAGGATTGAAGTTGCTGCGATCTTGTCTTGACTTCGATGGCGCTACCTCCGAGCAAGATTACTCCTCCAAGATTCAACTCTGTGAGCCATCTTTCTAATGTTTGATTATCCGCTTCCCAAGCAGGGTAACGTCGTTGGTGATCAAATAAATAACCTGAAGCGCGGACGATGATCATTTGTCCGATTTTGGCTCGTAAATTCATGATTCGGGTGAAGGGGAAAGGTTAAAGGGAAAAGGTAGCTAATTAGGGCTCTGAGCTTACTACTTCGCAAGGTGAGTTCAAAAGACAATTTTCTGTTATTTTTTCAGTCCCCAAAATTTAACACCCAAAACTCTTTATTGTCTTCTGTCTTGACGCGCAGCTAATCCTCTACCTAACTGACTATAAGAATACTAAAATTCCTGAAACATTTTTATGTCGTTGTTTGTAATAATGTAGGTTGTAGTTCACGACTTGGCAAAATATGACTCTTTTAAACCTAAAACCTACCACCTAAAACCTAACACCAGTCTTTAAGCGTAAATGAATTGCCAAGTCGTGTGTAGTTGATTGTTGGGAAAAAAGTAATGACTAACACCCAGACGCGCAAAGCAGATCACTTGCGTATCTGTCTGGAAGAGGATGTCCAGTTTAACCTTGTAACCAATGGGTTGGAAAAATACCGTTTTACCCATAATTGTTTACCCGAAATCAACCTAGAAGATGTAGATTTACAAACTACTTTTCTCGGCAAAAAGTTAAATGCTCCGCTGCTGATTTCCTCGATGACAGGCGGTACAGAACAAGCCAAACTTATTAACTATCGCCTCGCCGAAGCAGCTCAAAATCATCGCTTGGCTATGGGCGTAGGCTCCCAAAGGATTGCTGTAGAAAAGCCTGATACGGCACCTAGTTTTGCAATTCGGGACTTGGCTCCCGATGCTCTTTTATTCGCCAATTTAGGAGCAGTTCAGCTCAACTATACCTATGGTCTGGAACAATGTTTGCAAGCAGTAGAAATCCTAGAAGCTGATGCGTTGATACTTCATCTCAATCCGTTGCAAGAATGCATTCAGCCGAGAGGAGATGTCAACTTCAAAGGTTTACTAGACAAAATTCATCTGCTCTGTGAGCAAATTTCGGTTCCTGTAATTGCTAAAGAAGTTGGCAATGGCATCTCTGGAGTTATGGCACAAAAGCTGATTTCAGCAGGCGTTGCGGCGATCGATGTTGCTGGTGCTGGGGGGACTTCCTGGGCCAAAGTAGAAAGTGAAAGGGCTGAGAATTATGTGCAAAGAAGACTAGGAAGAACTTTTGCTGATTGGGGAATCCCCACCGCAGATTGCCTGATCCAAACTCGGGAGCAGAACCGAGATATTCCTCTCATTGCTTCTGGCGGTTTACGGAATGGTCTGGAAGTAGCTAAAGCGATCGCCCTAGGAGCAGACTTGGCAGGTTTAGCTTTTCCTTTTCTACAGGCAGCCTCAGAATCCACTACTGCCTTGGAAGAGCTCATCCAATTACTATTATCGGAGATTAAAACAGTTCTTTTTTGTACGGGCAATGCAGACCTAGCAAGTTTAAGATCAAGTAACTCCTTAAAAAGAAAAGTCGATTAATTTATTGACTCTTTGTTACGAAAATTAATAATTTCTCTGGTCAAGATAGGGCATAGATTGTAAGCCTTAATAAATACCATAGGATATTCTCAATGCAATATTCAATTAATTCTCGGCTTAGAATTGTACTGAAAAGGCATTAGCTGACTACTAATGCCTTCATAGATTAATTTACAGTTTAATTGGTTGGACTCGATTAAATTGGTTACTTCACAGTTGGTTGGTTATCTTAGGTATTGCTTTATATGCAATGCCTTTTTTATTGTTATAACTATATTCTATATATATTGCCTGTGCACTTAATCAGTTGGACTTGATTAAATTGGCTGCTTCACAGTTGGTTGGTTATCTTGGGTATTGCTTGACATGCAATGCCTTTACACTGTCTTATGAGTTTAATTGGTTGGACTAAATTAAACTCGATTGTACGACTTTTGGTTACCTTAAGTATTACTTACTAATAATATTTTTTAGCGCCTAAAACTGTAAGTGGAAATTCTATAGACTTAAGTAAAATGCCTATAAAACTAAAGTAAAATACCTAAAAGTCAAAGTGAAATGCTCATAAAATTTAAGTAATCTACCCATGACATAGACAGTAGCAGCTTCTTCCCATTAATGTCTTCCGTAAATATACTAATTTTCTGAAGCGAGATTTGAAATATTTTGAGAATGTAGGAATAGGAACTTGGGGATCGGTTGATTTTGCGTTTTTTGTTGGTTAAATTGTCCAAACCCAAGCCATGATGATTGCGACAATTGCACCAATAGTTGTATTAACAAAATTTACCACTTCATTGGTTAAAAATTGCCATTGCTCTTGCAAAGTTGCACCGATTAGACTTTCAATATTAGTTGCAATGAAAGCTGCCACGATGCAGCAAATTATTCCCCAAGGATTAATCATGCCCAGGAGATAGGCAATCATTGCGATCGCGATGGAAGCAACCATCCCCGCAACTGTTCCTTCTAAGCTAATTGCGCCTTCAGTTCCTTTGGGAACAGGTTTTAAGGTTGTAATTAAAAAAGTACTTTTACCATAAGCTTTGCCTACTTCACTGGCACTAGTATCGGATAGTTTAGTAGCAAAACTTGCAACATAGCCTAAAATCAGTAATTCCTGAAGAGGAGAGTCGAAGAATATAGTCATTAGCGCACAAATAGTCGCTGTTAGAGCTGAGCCCCAGACATTTTCTGGTCCGCGCATCCCCGATCGCTTTTCCGCTATGCCAGCGGCTTCTTTTTCCGCCATGCCGATTTTGGTTACAGCAGAACCCACTAGGAAATAAAACATCACCACGGTATATCCTCGCCATCCTAAGGTTCCCCAAACGAGTACGCCTAAAACCCAAGCGTTGAGATAACCAAGGGGAGTGAGTAATTTTTTGGGCAGAATCCAAGCGATCGTGATGAGGAAACTATTGAGAATTAGGGCAATAATCCAGGGGTTTAGAGAGAGCATAAGAGTAAATTGAATGATTAGCTAGTGCTGCTGCGCGGAAGTCAAAAGTCAAAAGTCAAAAGTCAAAAGTTTTTTATCATAAAGATTTCAAGCTTTGTGCATGGGTGTTGTATTTACGCCCACTTCTACTAGATCATAGGTACTTGTTGAGTTATGCAATGAATACCGCCACCGCCTTTGGCGAGAATTTCACCACTAATGCCAATTACTTCGCGTTCACCAAAAGCATTACGAATAATTGATAATGCTGCGTCATCCTGGGCAGGATCATTCGCGATCGGAACCAGAACACAACCATTGGCAATGTAAAAATTGATATGAGCTACATCATAAGCCAAAGGGAGCTCAATAATCTCTAGTTGGCGATCTTTGCTATTAGATTCAGCTAGTAGTTTTGCTTTAGCATCTTGACAAATCTGATAATTGGGATCATTAAGATCATCTGTTGTATGCAGCATTACTGTTCCAGGAGCAACAAAAACACAAATACCATCGACATGACCATCAGTGATCGGATCGGGCGTTGTCCCTTTACCTAACCAAATTACTTTACTGACATTAAAAGATTCTTTGAGAATTTGTTCAACTTGAGATTTACTTTTATCTGGGTTGCGGTTGGGATTGAGTAAACATTCTTCTGTGGTGATTAAAGTTCCTTCCCCATCTAGAGTAACGGCACCGCCTTCTAGAACTAAATCAGCTTCATAAAAAGGAACTTGCAGATATTCACAAAGCCTTGCTCGGAGCTTGGCATCATCGTCATAGGGCGGAAACTTGGCACCCCAACCATTAAAGGTAAAACCTGTAACGCGACGTTCTCCTTGGTTATTGACGACAAATGATGGCCCAGAATCGCGAGCCCAACCATCATTGAGGGGAAATTCTACTAATTCAATATCACTACTTAGGAGTTTTTTGGCAATTACGCGATCTTGGGGATCTACAACCATTAACACTGGCTCAAATTCACTCAAGGTATTGGCCACTGTCGCCCAATCTTTGCGAGCTTGTCTGATGCCATAACCCGCCCAGTTTTGGCGAGGGACAAATTGCATAATGGTATATTCGTGGGGATGCCATTCTGCGGGAAAGTAAAATCCGTCTTGTTTGGGTGTTCTCGGTAGGCTATTCGCTATTGCTTGAGCTTTCACATTAGCTCCCATAATATTAGTACTGAGCATCCCTAGAGAATATAAACCAAATTTGAGAAGTTTTCTCCTTTTTAAGAACATAAGATATCGAACGCTTTTATATTAATCTTTAGTAAGGAGTGTAATTAAAAATGATGTTTTGGGCAATTGGCGATCGCTTGTTGGTGTGATTACCTGAGCATTATTAATATTTCCACTCAGATGTGGGAATATCAGCATTAACTAAAATATTCCTTAGTGTTCCAATAGGTAAATCTCGTCCTTGATGATAGGGAACAGTTACTTGAAGGTTTCTTTTCGAATTACGCCATTTCTTATGACTTCCTTTTTGACTGATTAACTCAAATTCATATTTCCTGAGTATTTTTTCAACTTGCTTTGCATTCATGCGACGAATACGATCGCCCATTACACAGTTACCTCACGAACAACCGCACCAGAATCAAGCTTAATATCGCTAGGCTCAAGATACAATTCAATAGCTTCAAGGATATTCTCCAAAGCTTCCTCTTCGGTTTGACCACAAGAGATACAACCAGGAAGTTCGGGACACCAAACTGCCCATTCTCCAGTTTCTTGATCGGCTTCTAAAACTACTCGCCATTTCATAGTTAGATTATTTTTTATTTTGTTATTAACCTGCGTCTTACTTGATAAATCATAGCTTAAGGAAATTTTTGAAAAGCATAGGGATTAGAGCGATGTTAGCAATTCTCTTATTTCCTCTAATTTTCTTCTAAATAACCTCGTGGTGTAATCATCCAATCACCATGACTATAGGTATTGCTATTACCAATAATAATTTTCGATATTTCATATTATCTAAACACTGGAAAACATACTCACAACACTACCAACAAAAGCCAATATTAACCCTATTAATACGCTGCGATTAATAAATTCCTGGTTAGCAATTCTCTTATCTAATTGCTCTACCTTTGTATCTAGCGTAGTTATCTGACCAGAAAGTTTTTCATCCAAAGTCTTTATTTCTCCTTTCACTTCAGTCAATTCAACTTTTAAATCAGAAATGTCATCTTTTACGTCTGACATCTTTTTCAAAATTTCTTTCTGATCACTCTTAATTTCTTGAAGAATTTCCGCTAAATCGACTTCAACTTTTGGATTATTCATGAGAATCTTAATTAATTTAATAAACGATCTAATTTTTTATAAACTTCATTTCCAAACTAGTGACTGTAATTTGTTCATCATCACGATAAACCGATTGTGCGATCGCAACGGTCGTATCTGGCTCTCGATTAAGCATTGGAAAACATACTCACAACACTACCAACAAAAGCCAAGATTAACCCTATTAATACACTGCGATTAATAAATTCCTGGTTAGCAATTCTCTTATCTAATTGCTCTACCTTGGTGTCTAGCGTAGTTATCTGACCAGAAAGTTTTTCATCCAAAGTCTTTATTCCTCCTTTTACTTCAGTCAATTCAACTGCTAAATCAGAAATTTTTTTCAAGATTTCTTTCTGATCGCCCTTAATTTCTTGAAGAATTTCTCCTAAATCGATTTCAACTTTTGGGTTAGTCATGAGAACTTTTTCGGTTATTTTAACTTTAGCATTTAAACTTTATAAGTACCCTCTTGGTGTAATCATCCAATCACCATGGCTATAGGTATTGCTATTACCAATAATAATTGTGGTCAACATATCAATCGGATTATCCAACATTTTCTCTAAGCTAGTTACTATAATTTGTTCATCATCGCGGTAAACCGATCGCACGATCGCAACTGGGGTATCTGGCTTTCGATATTGCAGAAAAATTTCTTGCGCTTTTTCAATCTGCTCCACTCGTTTTTGCGATCGCGGATTATAAATACTGGTCACAAAATCGGCCATCGCCGCAGCCTCCAAGCGTTTGCGGATAACTTCCCAAGGAGTTAAAAGATCACTCAAGCTAATCGCACAAAAATCATGCATTAAAGGCGCTCCAACCCTGGAGGCAACAGCCTGCAAGGCCGAAATTCCTGGGAAAACCTGCACTTGGGGCGTTTTGCCATCCCAATTATTTAGCTTAAGCTGTTCTAGAACTAAACCCGCCATGCCATAGATTCCACAGTCACCTGAAGAAATCACAGCTACGGTTAAACCCTGACTCGCTAGGGCGATCGCTCGTTCGCCTCGTTGTTTTTCCTGGGTAATCGGCAAAGATTCGATAACTTGTTCAGGACGAAATAAAGATTGCACCAGATCTATGTAGAGAGAATAACCAATCACCACATCCGCCCCCGCGATCGCAGTTTTGGCCGCGGGGGTAATTTGATCTAAACTTCCAGGGCCAATACCCACTAAATAGAGCTTGCCTGGCTTGCCTGTATATTCGATTTCTGATTGGGCGATCGCGACGGTTACTGCACCAGGTTGTTGCTCTTGTTTCACAATTTGTTTCTTCACAATTAGGGGTAATGGTAATGTTTCCGGTTCGAGTAATTTTATATTCTGCTCATCGAATAATTTTGCCGCTGCGATCGCAGATGCTTCAGCCACACTGGGAGTTCCTACCTCTTGGTTGACTACAGTTGAAGGAGTCGGCACCGCAACTTTTTTTAAAATGCTCGCAGGAAAAGTTTGTAAAGGTAAATTGCGATCTCGACAGACCTTTAATAGCCCTTTTTCATCTGCCTTAATATCTATCGTGGCAACACCTGCGATCGCTTCTACTGCCAAATCATGCTTGGCAAAAGTTGATTCTATTGCTTGATCAATTAATTCCCTTGAAGTGCCCCTCTCACAACCAATTCCCACCCACAAAACTCGCGGATGCCATTGCACTTGAGGGATGACCGGTTCATCGGAAAAATCTCTTTGCTTGGCACTAATCCAAATCTTCCCCCGGACTCTATCATTTTCCCCATTCTTAAAAAAACTCTCGGGCAGGCTCGACCGCCAAAGATCAGATCCTGCTTCTTGAATAACTGCGATCTCATTTTGATTAGCAACTTTCGCCATCAGCTTAGTCCAACTACCTTGTCCTTTGACCCAACCGTAAGGACGACCTAAAATATCAATTCCTGGTAAACTCAAACTGCTTGAAGCTCCTGTAATAATTGGTGTTGCGCCAAGTTGTAGCGCAATCATTTTAGTTAATAAATCAGCACCACCTTGATGTCCGCCACAGAGACTAATAACAAAACTACCCTCAGGATCAATAACGATTATTGCCGGGTCATGAGCTTTGTCCTTGAGCAAAGGCGCAATCAATCTTACTACTGCACCTGTCGCTAAACAAAAAACTAAGGCATTATAGTCCTTCCAAATTGTCGCTAAATGTTCTTTAAGCGAGGAATTGTAGACTTCAACTTTCTCAAGTAATGGATTTTGTTCTTGAGAATATTTTTGGGCATAATCACGAGAAACCCAAAGAGTTCCGCCTGTATGATTTTGCAAGTTGTGTAGTATTTGCAAAGCTTTGGTATGAGTTATGCCAATAAATCCTATAGTTTGGAATTGAGAGAAAGCAATATTTAACATTGGGAAAAGAGCTTGGCGGGTTAATTATTGTATCGTTAACTCGTCAGCTAATGTCATCAGTGATAGCATCTTCTTTCCAATTAAATAGTAGATTACTATACCCTCTAACTGTATGACAAATACCTCAGACAAGAAACAAGGTGGCTTGACGCTAATTATTGCTTCAGTAATATTTCTCGCGATTATATCGCTATTGTGGGCATTACTAAATTATTTTCCTTCCTTTACCGGGGGCATTACCCCAAAGCAATCAGCTTTAACCGATCTGGGAAACACAATTGTGGTTTTTTCCTTTGTCTCCCTAGCACTTCAGAGTTCGCTAGGTGTTTTTGTTAGTAACTGGCGAGGAGAACAAAGCAGTCGAAAAACACGACTTGTTAGTAGTTTAAATCAAGATATTGGTGAAATTAAAGCTTTAATAAATCCCACCCCAGTTGTCGCCCCCGACAACTCTGTAAAAGATCCCTCAGCTTCATCTCCACAAGCTGATAAAACCATTAATGTAGTAGTAGTTCTTGACCCCAAGGAATTAGCCGAGAAAAAGGGAGAACTGAAAACTTTACAGGAAAAACTAGAAGTGGCTCAAGAGGATTTGGGTAAGTACAGAGATGAGACCAAAGCTGTTGTTTCTAGATTGAGCCTATTAGCTGGGGTTGTTATTAGTCTAGGGGGAATTCGAATCTTGCAGTCCTTTGCTGATGTCTCGCTTGTGGGGACACAACTATCTCTTTTCAATTCCATAGATGTTCTGCTTACTGGGGGACTATTGGCGGGTGGCAGTGCAGGGGTTCACCGTCTTACCAAAGTCTATGAGGAAGTAACTAATGTTGATAAACAAGTGAAAAAATAGGCGGTTTAGGTATAACCTGGCGCTATGCGGTCTCACAAATTCCTTGGCTGTGCGTTTCTCCACGCAGATTTCTTGGAGATCGCTTTTTGCCACAAAATAAATTCATGGATGCAAAGAAATCATAAAAGTAATGCTGATCTGCTGTCGATAGGTTTTAGCATGAAGGATAGAATTTCGAATGTTTATTAGCTAATGAGTCAAGCTACTATTTACGATAGTTGGGATTGGTTTTTTCCCCCTCAAAAAGACCAAGATAGTGAGTTGCTACAGCAATGGGGTTTCGTGCCTGGCATTAAGGATTTATTAGTGTTGCGTCAGGTACATGCCTTAGAACATGCCACAGTTTGGATGCTTAGCACTTTAGGTGGAGTAGCAGCTCACAGGAACTCTAGTAGTAGTGATGACAATGAAAACATTGGTGGATTGTCAACAGAAAAAGGTTTTTTCCTCTATGGGGATATTAATCTTGAGCAGCTGAAAAAGGCAGTACATTTGGCTCTGGCTCGTCTCAAGAGGGGGGAATGGGATTTGGCGATTCATCCCCGTTGTGGAACAAATTCATCAGTGGCAGCATTGTTAACTACAGGAATGATTCTGACTACTCATTTAGTGTTACCCCGAGAACCTATTGGGCAATTGGTTGGCATGGGATTGGCAACGGCAACGGCTAACTATTTTGCTCCCGATATAGGCATGATGGTGCAAAAATATATTACGACAGCGATCCCGTTTAATTTAAAAATCTTAGAAATCGCCAAAAGTATTGATATGTGGGGCAATCAAGCATATTTTGTTGGCTTGCAATGGCAAACTTCGTAATAAAAATTAAACTTGTGCTTAATCATGTACCCATCATCGAATAGTATCTTGGGAACAATGCTCATTTTTAAATAAAAAAAATACTATGGCAATCAAACGTGGTTCTAAAGTAAGAATTCTTCGTAAAGAGTCATACTGGTACCAAGATGTCGGTACTGTAGCTAGCGTCGACAAAAGTGGTATTCGTTACCCTGTGATCGTTCGTTTTGATAGAGTTAACTATAACGGTATCAGCGGTTCTGCTACTGGCGTTAATACTAACAACTATGCTGAAAGTGAACTAGCAGAAGTTTAATCGAAGGCAGAAGGCAGAGGGCAGAAGGCAGATGAGTAATTGTTTCCTTCTAGCGCATTCCTTGCGTAACAAGTAAAAAGTTTTATACTTAATTACCTTACTACTTATTACTTCCGCACAGCGGGATAAGGAGGTCGCCTGAGCTTTGCCTGAATTACCAGAAGTAGAAACTGTCCGTCGTGGATTGGACAAATTAACTACGAATCAATTTATAGAGGGAAGTGCAGTCTTGTTACCAAGGACAGTTGCTTACCCTCTTTCTGTTGCCGAATTTGATAACAGTATCTTGGGAGCTGCGATCGCGTCTTGGCAAAGACGAGGCAAATATTTAATTGCTGAATTAATAGATAAATCAAAAAAACCCGCAGGATATTTGGGTGTACATCTGCGCATGACTGGTCAGCTACTCTGGCTAAAACAATCTGAGCCCCTACAGAAACATACTCGGGTACGTTTATTTTTTCCTGGTAATCAAGAATTGCGTTTTGTCGATACTCGAACCTTTGGCAAGTTCTGGTTAGTTCCCCCAGCATCATCACCAGAAACGATTATTACAGGATTGCAAAAATTGGGCCCTGAACCTTTCGCGACAGAATTCACCAGTGCCTATCTTGCGGCAAAATTGAGCAAGCGTCGCCGTAATATTAAGACTTTACTTCTAGATCAAAATATCGTGGCCGGAATCGGCAATATTTACGCCGATGAAACTCTCTTCAAAAGTCAGATTCGACCCGAAACCTTAGCGACAGATTTAACAGTTGCTCAAATAGATAAGCTTCATGCAGCAATTATTGAGGTTTTGGAAATCGCGATCGCCCAAGGAGGAACCACTTTTAGCGATTTTCTGAATTTATTAGGAGTCAACGGCAATTATGGTAATTCGGCATTAGTTTACGGTCGGCAAGGAGAACCCTGCCGAGTATGCAATACTCCTATTGAGAAAATCAAATTAGGAGGCCGGTCCTCGCATTTTTGTCCGAAATGTCAGGAATAGAATCAAGATGAGGGATGAAGGATAAAGGATGAGGAAAAAGATTGCAACTGATAACTGATAATTGTCAAAGAGCTCCTGCTGCTGTTTTATCAAATACTCCAGCTCCCAGATGGCTCGTGATATTAATTGCTTGCAAGACGGCTTTGCCTTCTGCTCCTTCAGGATAATCAATCACTGTGACTGCACCATTGCCTTGTTTAATATTCCAGAAATTGTCTGGTTGTAAACCTAATAAAGAACAAATCAATACTTTATTGATCGCATCATGGGCAACGACAATTCCTGTGCGAGGAGATTCGCTATTGCTGTAGTTAGCGACGATTTTTGACCAAGCGGCGATCGCTCTATCCCAAACCTGCTGGAGATTCTCGCCTTCAGGCATTTGCACAGTTTCGGGTTTATCTTTCCATTGTTGTAATAATCCTGGAAAGCCCGCTTCGATTTCTGCTTCTAATTTGCCTTCCCACAAGCCATGACAGATTTCTACCAATTCCGAAGTAGTCTCCAAACTTACTCCAGGATGATGTTCTAGGATAATTTCTGCTGTCTCTTTGGGGCGAGACATGGAGCTAGATACGGCAAAATCAATCTCGATGTCTTTCAGGAATTCTCCTGCCTTTCTTCCTTGGGCTTTGCCATTTTCGTTGAGGGGAATATCCTTAATTCCTTGGAAACGAGATTCTTTGTTCCACTGGGTTTCTCCGTGACGTACTAGTAGCAAACGGGGCCCTTGATGGGGTTTACGATAGGAAGGGACTGGCAAACCAAGATGGGAAGTTTGGTTGAGAGATTCAATTTGTACCGAATCACCAAAATCACCACTGAAATTGAGGACAGTCAAGCCGCAGTTGGACTGTTGAATAGAATGATACCTTTCGGGAGGAATGCCCACCGCCGACATAATTAAGCAGCGATTGATACCATTATGAGCCGTAATTAAAATTGTTTTCCCTTGATTCTGGGCGATAGCATCTTGCCAAAAGCCTTTTGCTTGTTCGTAAAGAGAGAGGACGGGATAATATTCTTGTCCATCGTTTAAGACCATTTTGAATTGATGAGGCTGTTGTTTCCAATGGCTATATTCGGTGGGATATTTGTCTAATACTTCTTGCTTTTGCATCTTTTCCCACAAAGGTAAATCGATTTCCATCAATTGTTCTGTAGGTTGCAGAGCAGGAGGATTATTTAAACAGGAATGAATAATCTCGGCTGTCTGTTTTGCTCGCTGTAGGGGACTGCAATAGAAAGCATCTACTTTGATGTTGCTCAATGCCTGACCGGCATTTTTGGCATCGGCAATACCTTTTTCTGTCAAAACCGACTCATCGCAACGACCTTGAATTATTTTCTTGGCATTGTAAGTGCTTTGTCCGTGGCGAACAATAATGACGCGAGTAGCCAATTCCTTTTTCCTCTCTATGATCTTTACAAATGTCTCTAAAGATTCTAGCTGATGGAGTCTTTAGTTTAAGAAACAATCTCTTTTTTATAGGAGTTGATGGGTTTTGCGATCGCTGTTTATAAGTTGCTTTTGGGTTTTAGGGAATGTGAGTTTGTCTCGCGCAGAGACGTGGAGGCACAGAGAGAAAGAGAGCAAGAGAATCACTGTTCATAGATTATCTGTGAGTTTCCGAGAATGTTGTTTTTTCGTATCCAATTATGACTTTGTTCAATAGCTGCTTTGGTTACTACATCAACGGGTCGATTAAATAATTGACTGAATTCTTGTTCAAGGTCATCGAGATCGAAGAAGGTGATTTTCGCATCTTCGGCAAAAGAAACTAAGATATCTATGTCGCTATTAAAGTTGAAATCTTCGCGTAATACTGAACCGAATAAAGCTAGTTCGACTATTTGCCAGTGTTGACAAATTTTTGATATTTTTTCAGTTTCTAAATTGATATTATTCATTTCATGTTGGTTTATTTATTATTCTCATCGGTGTTGCTGAATTAATTTTCTTATACCGCTTAACTATAGGTTTTAGGCTGTTTACTTGGCTATTCATTATGAAGTAAAATTACTTTAAACATGAAAAAGATTCTTTGTGTCTTTCTTTGCGCCTTTGCGTCTTTGCGCGAGATAATAAACCATATTTGAATTCAGCAATATCTTTACATCTTACCTCTTAGCTCTCTAATTTGGGTTTGAAAATACTCCGTACGATAGTTGAGTAATTGGGCAAATTCTAAACCCTGACTGTAATAATTCAATGCTTGATCATAATCATTTTGTAATAAGTAAAGTTCGCCCAGGCGATCGCAAATATTAAGTAAAGCGTAGGCATTATTAGCTTGCTCTTGAACCTCAAACAACTGTAAATAGGTTTGCGTTGCCAATATTAATTGATCGCTAGTTTGATAAAGTATTGCCAGTTTTTCTAGAGATTCATTAGCTAAAGCAATTTGTTGTAAATATTGAGCCAGAATAAAAGCTTCTTGATAGGATTTTTGAGCTAATTCTAGTTCGTCAATTGCCTGATAATCTGCGGCTAAAGAGATTTTGAGGCTAGCTATTTGTTCTGGTTGCTCTTGCTCAGCATATTTTTCTACAAGCTGCTCTTTAATCACAATTGCTTTTTCTGGCTGCTTCGAACTATCGTAGATATCTACTAACTTTAGTAAATAAGTTTGTTGTAAGTCTGGTTCATCGAGAGAAATATCTTTAATATCCTGTTGCACAAGAGATAGTAACTCTTCGTAAACAATTCCTGCTTCGACATAATCAAATTTTGCCAGATAAAGATCACCTAAAATAGTTAGAAGTTCTTCTTCCTCTTCTGGATTATCTTCTTTTCGAATCTCAGTTAGAATCTGCTCATAAATATTGACTGCCCGATCCAGGTATCGAATTTCTTGATAAGCCGTTCCCAGATTGGTAAATAATTCTAGATCGCGATTATCAGCGGCGGTCGCCTCTTGTTCAATGACACTTAGGCGACGAGCTATAACCCGTAAATTTTCCCCGAGATTTTCTTGCCATGCGATCGCACCTATTCTGCCAAGATCGACAATTTCTTCGTTTAGTCCAATAGCTTTTTGTAATCTCAACTCTCGAAACCACAGTTCAAAAGCTAGCTCAACATTTCCTTGTGCCAGCTGATTTTTGGCCTCTTGATCTATTTCGATAATGGCATTTCTCACCCGCGTTTTTTCTAATGGGGTTAATTCTCTTTTGACATTTAATGGCGGCAATAAAGGATCGCTTTGAGGAGTCGCTAAAGGGTCGAAAACATCTGTTTGCGCAATAACTATTTTCTGGTGGATCGTGCTCGGAACTACAATGCCAAGGATAGTTAAGAGTACTATGGTTGAATGTTTAATGATTTCTGAAAATATGCGATCGCTTGACACTAGATTATTCAATAATTGCAAATGGACAATGGATGATTTAAAACCACCTCTTTTTTTAGGAATTACTAATAAAATTTCCTTTTCGCTTTAATATGAGGACTGTACCGCCAAGCTTATAGTTTCCCTGACATAATGAATGTTTTCCGCTTGCCTTTAATTCGTTCCTTATGCTGTCTAATCATACTATTTTCTGTCACCGCCTGTAGTCTGCCACCTCGGGTCATGGCGCAGGACAGAATGTTCCTCGATCTATCCTTAGAATTTCTCGACAGTTACGAATTACCGCCAACCACCTTTGAAGATACCATAGTTGGCGGGTTGTCTGCGATCGCCTATGACAAAGTCTCGGATTTGTTTTACGTTTTATCTGATGATCGTAGTGAAAGGGGAGCGGCAAGATTTTATACTATGAAGTTAAATCTCCAAGCTAATGATAATGATGAAATTTCTATTGAAAATATCACAGTAGAAAATGTCACTTTCCTCAAAGATCACAATGGCAATTTCTTTGCAGAAGGAACGATTGATCCAGAAGGGCTTGCCCTATCTCCCAGAGGCACAATCTTTATCTCTAGTGAGGGTGCACCTGATAACCAGATTAATCCTTTCATTGGTGAATTTGATTTACAAACAGGAAAGCTAAAGTCTACTGTCCCACTTTCTCCAAAATATTTTCCTGAAGAAAATCAGGGCATCCAAAAAAATCTCGCTTTTGAATCTTTGGCTATCAAGCCATTGGGTTTGCCTCAAGATCCTTTTCGATTATTTACTGCGATCGAATCATCATTAATTCAAGATCAAACCGAAGAGGAAAATGCCAGGATTCGTTTTTTGCATTATGTAATCAATCCTATTGGCAGTCCAATTGTAGTGGCCGAGAATTTATATTTACTAGAACCAGATGAGCCGGAAACGATTTCTAATGGTTTAACAGAATTATTGACTCTCGATCAAGAAGGCTATTTTCTTAGTTTGGAGCGTACTTTTGGCTTTACTGGTGCAGGAGCCAAAATATTTCAAGTGGTCGCAGGGAATGCTAATGATACTTATACGATTGACAGTCTTAAGGATATCTCTGATATCCAACCTCTAAATAAGGATTTACTTTTAGATTTACAAGATTTGGGGATTTATCTCGATAATCTGGAAGGAATGACGATGGGGCCTCGGTTACCCGATGGGAGTAATAGTTTAATTCTTGTTAGTGATAATAATTTTAGTGAGGATCAAGTTACTCAGTTTTTACTGTTTCGTTTCAACTAATACTATAAATCCTTATCATAAATAAGCATCGCTTCTGCTAGAACTTGCTCGCGAAAATAGCGACTTAAACCTGCTGGAGTTCTTAAATCTATTTTGCGGTTGATCATATTTGATAACTCATCTTCCATCGTAATGATAGCTAAACCAGGGGTTTTGCCCCGTTCAAACTCCACCAAAACATCAACATCACTTTCTCTTGTAAAATGATCTGTCAACACCGAACCAAATAAGGACAATTTGTGGATCGAGTGGCGTTGACAAAATTGTTTAATTTCTTCTTGAGACAAATTAATGGGAAGTTTTTTTTGTTTCATAGTCAAAACTTCTGACTGATATTTTTTTAGAGGCTTGAATCGCAGGCTAAGAATCACCATTCTCCATTTTAAGAGTAACCCATTCCTTCGTAACTCGATTGGTGGTGCTGTGGTGTTCGAGTGCATTACGCTAATCAAGACTCATTACAAAAATTAATCTCATTGAGGAAGATTTCAAGAGCTCTCGATATTCTAAGATTCCTGGAATAACTGTTCAAGTCGCGAGACACGCTTTTGAAGCAAATAAAAGTTATTTAACAAATCACTATAGTTAGAGGCTAAATTTTTTAAAGTCTCAATCTCCCTATCATGGAAATGAAGGCGAGAACTACTACTGATAGCTAAAGTATCTTTATCTATACATTTGCCCATTAGATCTTCAATGGCTGAAGAGAGACTGACATTTTCGCGATCGCATAAAGCTTGGAAATCATTTTTCAGCTGAGGCTCTACATTTACTTTTAGTTGGATACTTCTCGTATTAGACATAGTCGTTTTATTGGGGTTCAATTATAATACTATACCTTTAATTTTTGATTAAATACTTTTATTAATGTAATTTTTTAATTAGGCGCACGAATAGATTTTAAGTTCTGCCTAGACAAATAAAATGATTTTGGGCTGGAAAATGATATTCTACTATCCGTAAAGAAGTCTTTAATAATAAAAACCACTACACTGATGAAACCAGACTCCCTTGATCCATCGGTTGATCTTTCAAGCTTGCTACAACAACTTTTGGACAAACAATCCCTTTCTCAAGCTCAAGCCGCTCAACTCATGACAGGATGGCTCAAAGAGGAGATTCCCCCCGTATTATCAGGGGCAATTTTGGCAGCAATTCAAGCCAAGCAAGTATCTGCTTCCGAATTGGCAGGGATGGCGCAAGTTTTAAAAGCCCAATCGCTACAACAAAAAGAGATTACTCATCATGTTCCCGTTGTTGATACCTGTGGTACCGGAGGCGATGGCGCATCTACTTTTAATATTTCGACCGCTGTTGCTTTCGTCACTGCTGCTGCCGGGGTTAAAGTTGCAAAACATGGTAATCGTTCGGCTTCGAGCAAAGTTGGTTCAGCCGATGTGTTGGAATATCTAGGAGTAAAATTGACAGCTTCGAGTGAAAAGGTGCGATCGGCACTGGAGGAAGTGGGTATTACCTTCTTGTTCGCTCCAGGTTGGCATCCTGCAATGAAAGGAGTCGCCCCTTTACGGAAAACTCTTAAGGTGAGAACTGTATTTAATTTATTAGGGCCTTTGGTCAATCCTCTATGCCCCACAGGTCAAGTGATTGGGGTTTATGATGGTGCTTTTGTCGCAACTATGGCAGAGGCTCTGAATATCTTAGGAACTCCCAGCGCGATCGCGCTACATGGCAGAGAAAAACTTGATGAAGCTGGATTAGGAGATGTCACAGATATCGCAATGCTCAAAGATGGCAAAGTAACTTTATCTAGTGTTGACCCCCAGGAGTTGGGTTTCACCTCGGCATCTTTAGAGGCTTTGAAGGGTGGAGAAGTGATTGAGAATGCCTCAATTTTGCAGAATGTTCTCCAAGGAAAAGGTACTAGGGCTCAACAAGATGCAGTGGCTTTAAATGCATCCTTTGCCTTGCAAGTAGGAGAAGCTGTCAAGTTTGGCGATCACGGGCAGGGAGTTGCTAAAGCCCGCGAGATCATTGCTAGTGGTGCGGCTTGGACTAAATTAGAAGAATTAGTTAAATTTTTGGATAGTTAAAACAAAGCCAATAAGGAGAAGTAGAATTTATTCATCTGCCATCTAATCTTTTAAAAGAGGTTGATATAAGCTATCTCTCAGTTGGAATTTCTCGGTCTCGTCCCTCGATAATGGGGAAAGATCAATCAGATAAAACCAAGAAATCGCAGATAAACTATTACTTTCAATATCCCAAGTCAGGCTCGTATCTTTGCCGATAGTCAAAGGAATATCCGCCAGGGGAAAAAGTTGTTCTCTGATTTGGGGCGAGTTGAGACTAAAAATTTCTTGAGGGTGAGGCAGGGAAGCATTCGGCTTTAGTCGTCGCAGTTCATAATGAAAAACTCCAGGAGGCCAGATCTTCAGTAAAGTTGCTTCGTCAGTTATTCTGATCGGAACATGTTCCCCAGCTCCTGCCTTTTCAAAATAAAGACCATCATCGATCGCGATCGCAATATGGTCGAGATATTCATAGCCCGCAGAACTTCTATGCATCACGAGAATCAGGTCTCCCGGTTGAATTGATTCCCCAGGAATCGGCATTTCCGAAGGTTCCGAAAAAGCCGAAAGCATCTCAGAATTGGTACGAATTTTCTCCAGCATTAGGCTAGCCTGAGCCATAAAAATTGCAGGTTTGGCCTCAGAATCTTGAGCTGCGCGCATAACCTCATAGACCAGTCCCCAACAGTTCATATATAAATATTTTTTAAATTCAGTTTTAGAAGCAGATAGCTCTGCCAACAAATTCCCATCTTGGGGCTTGAATGTTCTTGTTTCGGGAACAAATCGATGACCATTAAGGGCTTGGATTAAGGGCGGCAAAAAATCCACGAGTTGATAGGAGCGATCGCGATCATAGGAAACAGCAGTTTTTGCATCACTCCATCCACTATAGGTATTTTTGAGTAAGATAAAATCCTGTTCAGAAATTTTGCCAAAAACAAAAGATAGTCTCTGTTGCCAGACTTCCAAGGGACTGCTCTGGTCTGTCTTGGCCAGACATTGATGGGGTATATTTTTCGCCGAGGCAAGTTGCAGTGAGCATGATTGGGCTTGATCGTCCTGAAGCCGCACAAATTCTGCTTTGGAAGTTTTTGGTATCAAAAGCAAAATCAAGGTGAAACAAAATAGTTGAAAATAAGAAGACATAATCACAAGATTATAATTGTTATGGTCTAGGTAAGGCTGGTTTTAGGTGTTAGAAAAGTCAAATTTTGATTTAACATGAATTTCGATGTGCTTCGGAAAAAATCAAGTTAGATTTGGTTAAAATTTATGCTATTACTCACTGGTGATATTGGTGGTACAAAAACAATTCTGCGTTTGGTAGAAGCAGATCCCCAGGATAAGTCTTTTAAATCTATTCGAGAGCAGAAATATGTCAGTGCGAGTTTTCCTGATCTAGTTCCCATAGTTGAAGATTTTTTAGCAGCAGGTGAGCAAGAGACCCCAGAATCTGCCTGTTTTGCGATCGCAGGGCCCGTGATCGATAATAATTGCCGACTTACCAATCTCAGTTGGGACTTAAGCGGTAATAGATTAGAAAAAGAACTCAATATCGGCAAAGTAAGATTAATCAATGATTTTGCGGCCAATAGTTATGGTGTTCTCGGGCTAAAAGATACGGAGCTTGCAACTATCCAAACTGGAGAAATTAATAAAAATGCTCCCATAGCAGTCATTGGTGCGGGGACCGGTTTGGGGCAGAGCTTTTTAATTCCTCAAGGAGAAATTTATCAAGTTTTTGCCACCGAAGGAGGACATACTGATTTTGCGCCGCGGAATGATTTAGAATTCGATTTGCTCAAATATTTACAAGCCAAGCTGAATACTAGCCATATTTCGGTTGAAAGAATTGCTTCTGGTCAGGGTATTATTTCGATTTATCAATTCTTGAGGGATGCTAATTTTGCTGCCGAATCGTCTGCTATTGGTGAATCGATAAGTCGTTGGGAACAAGAAACCGCCAAAACCATTGATCCTGCGGCAATTATTTCTCAAGGCGCAGCCAACGGAGATGAGTTATGTGCCAAAACAATGAACATGTTTATCGAAGCCTATGGCGCAGAAACGGGAAATATGGCATTAAAACTACTTCCTTATGGAGGAATGTATATTGCAGGAGGGATTGCCGCAAAAAACTTATCCTTGATGCAAGATGGGAATTTTCTGGCTGCCTTTCAAGATAAGGGTCGGATGAAGTCACTTATGGAGCGAATTCCTCTTCATGTGGTTTTAAATTCAGAAGTTGGTCTATTGGGCGCAATTTTATATCTTCTCAATAGCTAAACTAGTATTTTAATGAGCGATTAAGGTGAATATTCTTAGATTGATCTTTGGTTGAACATATAAGCTCAGGCTCGGTTAAAAGCTTTCACCTTCAAGCGATCCCCCATTTTCAACTACTGATTATTAATCCCTAATCTCCAATTCCCGATCCCTGATAAACTTTATCTTGAGAGATTTAAGCAGTTGCGAGGTTGGTCTTGTGAAAAGAGTATTAGGTATCATTCTAGGAGGAGGCGCGGGCACGCGTTTATACCCTCTAACCAAACTGCGGGCAAAGCCGGCAGTTCCCCTAGCAAGTAAATATCGTTTAATCGACATTCCAGTTAGTAACTGTATTAATTCAGAGATTCTCAAAATCTATGTTTTAACTCAATTTAATTCTGCTTCTCTCAATCGTCATCTAAACCGCAGTTATAACTTTTCTGGATTTAGAGAAGGATTTGTAGAGGTTTTATCGGCACAACAAACTGCTGAAAGTAAGGATTGGTTTCAAGGAACAGCGGATGCAGTGCGTCAGTACCTCAATCTCCTAAAAGATTGGGATGTAGATGAATATATTATTCTCTCAGGAGATCATCTATATCGTATGGACTACAGTAAATTCATCCAACGTCACCGAGATACTAATGCGGATATCACTTTATCGGTAGTGCCCATCGATGAGAAACGTGCTTCGAGCTTTGGTGTGATGAAAATCAACGATCAAGGTAGGGTTGTTGACTTTTATGAAAAACCCCAAGGTGATGCTCTCCAAAAAATGCAGGTAGATACAACTGTTTTAGGATTAACACCCCAAGAAGCTAAAGAGAGTCCTTATATTGCTTCTATGGGAATTTATGTCTTTAAAAAAAATGTTTTGATTGATCTTCTGCAAGCCAATTTAGAGCAAACTGATTTCGGTAAAGAAATTATTCCTGCCGCAGCGGAAAACCATAATGTTCAAGCATATCTTTTCAAAGGTTATTGGGAAGATATCGGAACTGTTGAGTCTTTTTATGATGCAAATTTAGCTTTAACCGAACAGCCTACACCTGCTTTTAGTTTCTATGACGAAAAAGCCCCTATATATACGCGTTCTCGGTATTTGCCCCCTAGCAAACTCTTGAATTGTCAAATCACAGAGTCCATGATTGGGGAAGGATCTATTCTTAAAGAATGTCGTGTTCATCATTCTGTATTGGGCATTCGGACGAGAATCGAAGCCGATTGTACGATCGAAGACACTTTGATTATGGGCGCCGATTTTTATGAGCCCTTTGCCGAAAGAAAATCTGGTCTACAAAATAATCAAGTTCCCGTGGGAATTGGTGCTGGGAGCACAATCCGCCGGGCTATTATTGATAAAAATGCTCGCATTGGTCGTAATGTCCAGATTACCAACAAAGATCGGGTAGAAGAAGCGAAAAGAGAAGACGAAGGTTTTTATATTCGCAATGGAATTGTTGTGGTTATCAAGGGAGCAACTATTCCTGACAACACAGTAATTTAAAACAACAAACAATATAACTCAATTTACTTTATTAATTTTTGATGACAATTAGCGATCGCATTTACATTGCGATCGCTTTTTTAATTCCCTTTGCGTCTTTGCTAGGTGCGCGTTCCCTTGCGGATTTCCAATTCCGCGGGGTCGCACCTCTTTGCGCGAGATGCTTCCATTACACTTTAGAACGCGACTTAGTAGAAGACACGATTTCCTCGTCAAGATTGGTGTTAGGTTTTAAGTGGTAGGTTTTAGATTTGAAAAATATTAATAATGTCTAAATGGCTTCTTCTAATACAACAATTCTCTATTCCTGTTTTGTTCGTTGTAGCTGGCATAGGTTTGGGACTTTATTTTGATAGGAGGGTCCTGAAGCGCTTAAGCGTTTTTGCCGAAAAAACTGCTTGGAAAGGAGACGATCTAATTATTGATAATGTTAAGGGCATTAGCTTTATTTGGTTTGCTTTAGGTGGTTGTTACCTCGCAAGTGTTTTCTTAACTTTCCAGGGCGTAGTCGTAATTCATCGTGCTTTATATGCTGTTTTTCTTCTGTCAATCACCCTTTTAGTATCACGATTAGCGGTTAGTTTTCTTCAGCTCTATAGTAGCCGAGAAGGAACGAGTCCCATGCTTACAACTTTGTTTGAGACTATCACCAAGATTTTGGTGCTCTCGATCGGTATTCTGATTACTCTCGAATCACTTAATATTCCGATCGCCCCAATCTTAGCTACTTTGGGGGTAGGTAGTCTTTCTCTGGGTTTGGCACTCAAAGAACCACTAGCCAACCTAATTTCTGGGATTAATATCATCACTTCCAAAAAAATTAGACCTCAAGACTATATCAAACTGAAAACCGGTGAAGAAGGCTATGTCGTAGATGTTGAGTTGAAATATACAGTGATTCGAGAAATTACAGGAAATCTGCTGGTAATTCCCAACGCTCAGCTAATTGCTTCAAGTTTTAGAAACTATGCCTTGCCAGAAAACAAAATGTTAATCCCCGTGAAAGTCGGTATTAGCTACGATAGTGACTTGGAGAAAGTAGAAACAGTAACGTTGCAAGTAGCCCGAGAAACCCTAGCCGAAGTTCTGGGAGGAGATGCCGAATACGAGCCTTTTATGCGTTATGAACGTTTCGATTATTTTAGTATTGAGTTCACTGTCTATCTGCAAATTCAAGAGTTTTATGATCATTTGATTATTACTCATGAATTCATCAAGCGATTATATAAACGATATCAAAGCGAAAATATTGAAATTCCTTTCCCCATTAAGAACGCCTATATTGCCAATGAAAAATTAACCCAGACTTTTGATGATAATTCGTCAAATCAGTGAACAGTTAATTTTTTTATGGGATGGAGAGAACTGATGACTGAGTAAAATTGAAGAGTATTATCACTCTCGATTTCCCATAAACCAAGCTTTTAGGCGGCTTTTTACGCCCTGCTCTGAATTCGTTGACACAATATTTGTCGTTTCGATATTTGTGGTTGCGGCAAGGGCTTCTCCTGTAGATCTTGACTCTTCATCATTTTGGTTCTCAGCAAGAATTTCTTTTGTCAATAATTGTTCTTCATTATTTTGCGTTTCGACAAAAGTTTTCTCCGCTAATGGTGACTTTTCATCTTGGACTGCGACAAGGACTTCTTCTCTGAGCGGCTCTTGATCATTTTGGATTTCAGTAATAACTTCTTCTCTAAATGGAGGCTCTTCATTCCCGCTCCAACTAGGGTAATTATTTTTGAAGTAACGGATTATTTCCTGATAAATTTGACTACAAATACGAGTTCCCCGTTTACCATCCTCTAATCTGATGTCATCGACATAAAAGTTTAGCTCAAATTCGACGAAGACGCAATCTTCATCATGGCTAAGTCCTTTCATTTTCACTTGAGGTTGTTGCCATTGGCTTCTAATTTGTTTGAATCTTCCTTTGAGCCACTGGAGTAGTTCTAAAACACGATCATCTACCCTGGTTTCTTCTCGTTCCGGATTAGATATAACTTGCCACAATTTGTTGACTCTTTTGGTCAAAAGATTAATATTACGTTCCCATTGTTCGGAAATAAGATATTGGTCATCATAGAGCAAATTGGGGTCTTTTAAGGAAGCTCGATACCATTCTCTGACTAATTCAATTAAGCAATCTTCAGACTTTGTTTCTTTTAAGGTGGTTCCCGAAGAATTTTCCTCAAAATCTACAACCACTTTAAATCCAATTAATAATAATATATTCAGGTATTCTTGTTGGATATTGGCAATTTCTTCCTCATTTAAACCTCCTTTTTCGGCAAATTGGATTGTCAGAATCAGCGATTCTAAAAATGCGCCAATTTCTTCTAGTTTAGAATTGACTTCTTGTTCTGTTAACAATCTCAATTTACCAATACTTTGTTGTTCAACAGAAACCCCAGCTAATTCATTTTGGTAAAATTCCTCAATAAATCTTAGTTTCAAATCAATGTCACCTAAGGTATCTGGATGCGCTAGAATAATTTCTTCCATGATTGTCTTGGCACGATCTAAGTCCCAGGTAACAGGAATTTCAATTGATGTTTCGTAATAATAATAAGAAGTGGGGCGACTAAGATTAGTAATATTTTGACCCTGTAATTTACTGTTGGGAATGTAAATGTCACAGTGACTATCAAACATATATAGTTGCGTTACTCTCACCCCAATTTTTTTGAGCATGCCTAAGGAACCGTCTTCTAGGCACAGGACATCCCCAAATTGAAACGGAGTATCTATTAGGAGCACAATTCCACTAAAAAAGTTGGCTAGAATATCTTTAATGGCAAAACCGATAATAAAAGTGGCTCCGCCTAAAGTAACCCAGATTCCGGTAAGATCGACCCCAAAAGATTTAAGAACTAATCCCCCACCAACAATTAGGATGACGATAGGAGCCGCAGCTTCGATTATGGGCAACAATACATCGTCCCACATGACCTCGGTTTGTTGTGTGTAATCCCTAAGATAGTAGATAACAACTTTATTTAAAAGCTGAATAAGCCAATAACTAAATACGATGATAAGACTAGCTGTTAGAAGATTTTCCAGACTGGCAATTATCTCGATCGAGTCTAAGTGGCTGAAGCTAATTTTCAGCGCTAATAGCACAAAAATTGCCAGTGCTGGATAGGCCGAAGTATCTAGAGTAACCAGAGCAATATCTTTTTCAAATTGGCGAAACAGCGATCGCAATACGTAAAATAAAATTATATATAGTAGAACTGCCCCGACAGCTGCGATGAGCAAGCTAGCGATCACAAAGGCTCCGCTATTACTTTCAAAAGGGAGAAGTTCTTCTAACATAAAGAATTAGTCAATTTCTAGTTTTAAACTAGGTAGGAATTTTTGCAAGTTCTTCAATGACTTAGTCTGCCAAGACATTTTATTTGAGCCCAAAATCACTAATTGAATTGCTTTTTTTTTGCGTAAACCTAAAACAAATTTTGACAACATACTGATACCAGAACTATTAAGAAATTCTAATTTTTTTAGATTTAAAGTCATTTGTTCTGGTTCATCTGCTGCGATTTTATTTAATAGCTCGGCGATAGGGGCATATTCTTTGGGTCCCTTGAGGCTAAACAAACCGATAAAATCGACTAGGTTGGCATCGGAATCATATTGCACTATGTAATCTTGATCTTTAATTTCTTTAATTGTCATAATACTTAAAAGTTTTTAGAATTTTTCTTTAATTATTTCAATAAATTGTTTATTTCCTCATCTTATACTTTTATTTGCACCATCGTAGTTACAGTTAAAATCTGAGGCCGGACACTGACTGTTTCAAATTTCCAACCTAGTTTGGCTGAGTAATCATTAATCATGGTTAAATAACCCAATCCTGATGATTCGGTGTCCTCTTGCTCAAGAGTTTGTTCGACTTGGCTAACATATAATTCTTCAGGATCACAAGCAAGTAAGTTAACTAAAAAGATTTGAAATTTTTCCTGGGCTTCTATGCTAAGGCTATTTGTAGTGTGAAGTGTTATCGTGATCTCGGAGCTTTCATTGGAGCTATTCTCTAGAATATAAATTGCAAATTTGACCTTCATGTTGCTTTCTAAAAAATGAAATTTCATCGCATTTTCTAGCAACTCATTAGATAGGTAGATAACTGAACTCTTCGCCTCCTCAATTCTGCGATCGCCATCAGTCTCATTTTCATCTATTGGCAAAAAAGCAGAGAAATAATCAGCAATAAATTGAGCAGATATCCGATTGATCGACCATCTTTTCCTGACGCAATGAGCTGTGGGACTAAAGATAATCTCCAAAGAATCTCTTACATAAGGTAATACATCGAAGAATTCCCCAAACAGTTTGGGCATTTTTGAACCTCTTAAAATAAATTTATTACTGGTTCCGTATTATTAAAGTAATATTATCAACAACTGGCTGCTGAATTTTATGATTTCTAGTATTCCCTAATATAAATTTAAATTATTATTTCAATTTATTGCTGTTTGAGGATCTGACCTTGTTGATCCTCAAAGATTTTTTGTTTGCCAATATTTGTTCGGACATCATTAGAAATCTAAATTATAGTATCCATATTCTTTCCTCCCTAATTTGGCGTGGGTGGACTATAGAGACAATATCGATTCCGACCCTGCCGTTTAGCCATATATAAGGCTGCATCGGCCTCGCCAACCATCTGCTTGCAGTCGTGACCTGGGGTCGGTATTTGATAGGTTAGTCCTATGCTGATGGTAAGGAAGGGACTAACCTCTGACTTTTCATGGGCAATTTGAAACTGCTGGAGTTCATCTTGAATCCGTTTTGCGATCGCGCTTGCTCCTTCAAAATCTGTATTGGGCAGAACAACAACAAACTCCTCACCACCATAGCGAGCTACCAAATCAGCAGGTCGCTTAACAGCCTGTTTCGCTGCTTGGGCTACCTTCACTAAACAATCATCTCCAGCCTGATGCCCATAGTGATCGTTATAGCGTTTGAAAAAATCCACATCGAATAAAATCAGGGACAATGACTTCTGCTCTCGGAGCATTCGCTTCCATTCTCTAGCTAAATATTCATCAAAATAGCGTCGATTAGCAAGCTTGGTTAACCCGTCTAGATTTGCCAAACGCTCTAGTTCTTGATTGGCATTCTGAAGTTCTTTTGTCCGTTCCTCAACCTTTTTTTCTAGGGTATGGCTGTAATCTTCTAATTTTGCGTAGAGACGTGAATTTTCAATGGAAACTGCGGCTTGCGCTGAGAGTATCCTTAAAATTTCAACTCGCTCTGAAGTAAAAGCTCCTGTCGTCAGGTTATTTTCTAAATAGATAATGCCATTGAGTTTCCCCTGATTCAGCAAAGGTGCGCAGAGAACAGATTTAGTTTGGGTAGCAACAATATAGGGATCGCCTATAAATTTACTCTCAAAAGCTGCGTTTTTCAAGACTAGGCTTTCCTGAGTGCGCAGAACATAGTTAACAATAGATGTAGAAAGATGCGTGAGTTGTGTCGCCGCATTAATTGCATCTATGGGAATTGACTGCAAGATCTTAACTTCCTCTGAATCGGCAACCCCTGCCGCTTCAATGACCCAAGCATCAGGCTCTATACCTTCTCTGATTAATGGCAAAATCAGGATTCCGGTTTGTGCGCCAGCATTTTCAATCAAAATCTTCATTAAATTGGCGAGTAATTTATCCAGGACGATTTCGCTAGCTAATGCTTGGGATGCTTTAATAACAGTTGTCAAGTCTAGAACGCTAGAATTGCTCTCAGAAGAGATGTTACTAGTGGATTGAATTTCTTGTTTTGTGGTAGTAAATGCTCTAGAGAGTAACTGGGGATATTTCTTTTCCAAATCCTCTACTTTGCGTTGCGCTCCCCAGAGTTGGTAGCCATAGTGAGCCTTCTTTAGATAAAGCTGGGCAAATTCCTCTTTCCCATGGATTAACCAGAACTTGGCTGCTAGTTCATTGGCTAAGGCTTCATTTTGGATAAATTTATTTTCCGCAGCAGAGGCAATAGCGCGATCATACAATTCCATTGCTTCTAAATCTTGGCCTGCAACTCTCGCAATTTCAGCTTCGACTAGAAGATACCTATGGAGAAAATTTTCTGGGCAATTGTCAGCCCAAATTTTCATTTGCTTCTGATTACTTTCTATCTTGCTCCAATATGCTTGTTGCTCCGGGGCAGTAGCGCTAGAATAGATAGCCACTGAACTAAGTGAGGCATAATAATTTTGATCCGCTTCTGCTACCATACCCCGAATTAAAGAAAGTATCTTTTTGGCCTTAGTTGAGTATTCAAGGGCTAAATTATATTGATGAAAAAGATAGTGAGTATAGGATTTGCAGATATAGTAATAACAAAGAGAGAAGTCATTTTTTTGCAATTGACAATTTTCAAGGTATTTTTCCTCCGTTATTTCCTGCTGAACCAAAGAATGTTGAACATGAGTTTTACCGATTAAGTTAACTATTGTGAGTTGATAGGCAAATAATGTATCGTACGCCAAAATATTCTTGGGTTGACTAGCAAATAATAGAGAGTTGGGAATAACAGCCAGAAGATCTTGTAGATTTTTACCTTCAAAAAACCCATGCACTACTTGGGAATGTAAGATATAACCTACAAATTGTATTTCCCCAGATTCCAAACCCACCTTATAACCTTCATCATTGATAGCTTGAGCATATTTGCTATGTTTAATCCAATGAATAATATGATTCGCTAGCATGTTACAGGCTTTACACTTGTTCGCTAAATCGTTAAACCTCTCACTAATTTTCAGACCCACCAATCCAAATTCATAAGCTGATTGATAATCATCCAAACGGGATAACAATGTCGTTGCGTAAGACCCATAAGCCATTGCTGACTCTGGATGAGCACCATATTGAAAAGAAATATTGGCGCTTTTGCTACAAATTAAACCAAATAAATCTTGATTCAAAACATAAGCCGGCGTCAGCAGATTTTTAAGCAATTTTATGGCTATTTTTTTTTCAGGAATAACCATTTCTGGAGCATCACTTAGGGAAATAATGGGCTTGTCTCCCAAATTAGCCTTGGCTTCAATAAGTTCTTGGTTTAGTGCATCCAACCAATTATCTTTCGGTAAATCAATGCCAAGTAGTTTTAGGGCCTTGCGCCCAGCTTCAATGGCTTCTAGGTACTCTCCAAGCATGGTATAGAGCAGAACCAGAAAACTGTAAGTGTCAGCCTTTTCAATGGATGACCTTGCTTTTTCCAAGAGAAGCATAATCAAAAATTCAGCCTGCTCATAATTACCATTTAAATATTCAAGCTCTGACTTTTCTTGGGTTAGTTTAAAGGTGAGTTCATAATTTTCAGCCCAGCTATTTTTGCTGAGATATTCCATTCCTATAGTCACATATTGCAGCGCAGCGGCGTAAGCTGTAGCTTGTTTCGCTTTTTGACCAGCTTCTAAATTCAATGTTAGTAGTTCTGTTTGTTCTCGCGCATCGGCAATCAGCTCTCGACCCATATTGAGATGGTCTACTAATTCAAACAGCCTTGTCAAACGCTGTTGTGCGGAGAGATTCGCCAGCAAAAGTCTTCCTATTTGAAGGTGAATCGGTTTTTTTATATTTTCCTCAATCAAAGCATAAGCTGCTTGTTGAATGCGATCGTGACTAAATTTATAATCTTGAATTAATAAATCTTCGTCTAACTCTGAGATGGTTAGAATTAACCCTGATTGAACTGCTGGCAAAAGATGTTGGAAAACTTCTGAGGTGGATTGTTCACAAATGATAGATAAAGTCCTTAAGTCAAAAGATGCACCGACACAAGCCGCTAAACGTAAAGCTCGCTGGGTGGGTGATGGTAGTCGCTTAACTTTGCTAATCATCAACTCCACTACATTATCTGTGATGTCCATGGCTTTAATTTGAGCTATGTCCCATTGCCAACAGAGACGATCAAAATCAAACTTGAGCAGATTTTCAAGATGGAGAGTTTTCAGAAATTGATTAACAAAAAAAGGATTTCCTCTAGTTTTGGACATCACCAATTCTGCTAGGGGTTGCACCGATAGGCGAGCAGCAAAGCTGTCACTACCGCGAGACCTTTCGGTAGGCACTGCGCGATCAGCAAAGCTGTCACTACCGCGAGACCTTTCGGTAGGCACTGCGCGATCAGCAAAGCTGTCACTACCGCGATCGCAATATAGGGTCTCAGCAAGGATTTGAACCACACTATCGAGTGCTAAAGGTGCTAGGGTAATTTGATTTATAATGACCGCTTGCTTTTGCAACTCCTTAAGAGTAATCGTCAGGGGATGGTTAGAACTGACTTCATTATCCCGATAGGCTCCAATCAGAAACAGATATTGCGTGTCATTATCGGTCACCATCAGTTCTATCAACTTGAGAGTAGCCGAATCGACCCATTGTAAATCATCTAAAAAGATTACCAAAGGATGTTCTTGGTTGCAAAATACTCGGATGAAATTGCCAAATACAAGATTAAAACGATTTTGCGACTCGATTGGGCCTAAAGATGACACTGCTGACTGCTTGCCGATAATCAATTCCACTTCAGGAATAACATCAATGATCACTTGCGCGTTTGCTCCAAGAGCTGCTAAAAGTTTTTCTCTCCATTGGTTAAGGCTTTCCGAATTTTCAGTTAACAGTTGGGTTACCAATCCTTGAAAAGCAGAGGCTATAGCCGAGTAGGGAATATTACGCTGAAACTGGTCAAATTTTCCAGAAATGAAATGGCCACGCTTTTCGGTAATCGGTTTATGGATTTCCTGCACCAACGCCGACTTACCAATGCCAGAATAACCAGCAACCAGCATCATTTCTAATGGAACCTTGTTCTCCGCACGATTTAATTTTCCCTCTAGTTCCTGAATTTCTGAGCCTCTTCCCCCAGCCGCTACTCTCTCAAATGCTGCTAATAAAGTCTCTATTTCTTGCTCTCTGCCGTAGAGTTTTTGGGGAATTTGAAAATTGTCAGATATATCCTGAGAACCCAGAGGAAACTCTTCAATTATGCCAGTTGTCTCTAATTGCCTAAGACATTTTTCTAAATCGGCTTTCAGTCCCCAAGCACTTTGGTATCTAGACTCTGCCGTTTTCGCCATCAGTTTCATAATAATGTCTGAGATGACAGTGGTTCGAAAATCATCATCACCATGCCTTTCTAAAAGTTCACTGGGCGGTACCGGCTGTTTCGCAATCTGACAATGAACTAACTCCATGGCATCAGCAGTAGGAAACGGTAATTGTTCTGTCAGTAGTTCATAAAAAGTGACTCCCAAGGAGTAAAAGTCTGTGCGGTAGTCCAGGGAACGATTCATCCTTCCCGTTTGTTCTGGTGAAATATAGGCTAATGTACCTTCCAAAACATTGGGATGTTTGAGGGTAGGATTTTCGCGAGTCAGAATTGTAGACAGACCAAAATCAATAATTTTTACCTCTTGACTGTCTGGATTAAGGACGATATTAGACGGATTAATGTCTTTATGAATAATATTCGTGGTGTGAATTTGACCTAAGGTTTCGGTAATTTTGATAGCGAGGCGGAGAAATGCCTTAGTTCGCTCCGCAACGCTTTTAGCTTGCGGGAAAAGAGAGGAATCATTCATCAACTTCTTTAAAGACGATGCACCAAAATCCTCCAGGATGATTGCTAGCGTTCTCTGATAGGGTTCTAAGCTATAAGCTTTGATGACTCCATCTAAATTTAAGTTGCGCGTGATTTCATATTCTTGTTTATAGCGTGTCAGTTCTTGTGCTGTGGGATAATCTTGTTTGAGGACTTTGAGAATAAAGGAGCGACGATCTGACTCTCGACTACCTCGATACACTTCTGAGTTGGCACTTTCATAAATTTTCTCAGTAAGAAGATAGTTGGCAATTACTCGTCTCATGAATGTCTCTCTTATCTGTTTTCTATCCCAACCAATGTATGTAATATGCCCAATTTTCTAGAGAAAACATCCAATCAATCAACTCCGACCTCATCAGCAAAAGCTATATAGCCAGCTCAATCACAATAATTCTCGACTCAAGTGCTGAATTCAGAATTCAGACAATAACAAAGTTATGCAGTTATGCTGTTGGGAATATTCGCAGGATCCATGTGGGGATAAGGGAAATCTCGATCTCGATTACGTCTCTCAATTTCTTTTGAGATTATCTTTAACTTGAGCTGAAATTTCTGGATAACTTCTTTCGCTTGATCATCAAATTTTTCTAAGGGATAGTCACCCAGCCGATTAATCTTAAAGCCCGTCAAATAGAAGAGGTAAGTTTGGATCAAGGTCGTCAACTTATTTGGAGACAATAGCTTAATTAAATTTTCTTTGAAAATAGGTTTGTTCAAGTCGGTAATGGGAGGCTCATAAATTGCAAAAGGATTATTAGGCATGAAGGTATGGTACTCAAATTGACTGTAATTAATACAATTATGTTTAGCTGATACTAAGAAAATAATGTTGGCGATTATTTCAACTAAATCCTTGATGGTGGTGAATTGTGTTGGAAAGCCATTGATCTTAAAACTGCTTCCAATTTCATCAGCCCAAGCTTGTAATTCAATGTCCTCTAATACATCCTGCTCAGATTTGTAATAGAGCCTAATATATTCATCTACAAATTCATAAATAGTATCCCAAACAAGCTGACCATCATCTCGATAGGGATAAAATAAGTTAGGGTCATCTACCTTCCGCCGCTTAATATCCTCGAAAAACATCTGTTCCCGAAAATTGTACTTTTCCATAGCTTGGCCAACAAAAGCGACAGTTGTATATTGATCAGCCGCAAATAATCGGGTTAGAGCCGTTGGAGGGGGATCGAAGTATGGAAAAAGGTTGTTGAGTAAAAGGGTGATTTCTGTATGAGAATAAAGCAATGCATAAAGTGGATGGTTATAAGCAAGGTTACGATAAGTTCCTAAAATAATTCCCTCCATCACAAAATGCAGGAAGACAGCATGTGTCCAAGTATCTTGAAGGTTAGCATCAGCAGATTGGGCATAGGCTCTTGCCATCAACCAATGATTTCCATTAGCTGGGGTAAAGACAGGATTCTCAGAACTTGTCGGTTTTTCTGCGTATAGTTGTATCGCTAGTGGTTTAAGTAATCCGCTGTCCTGACGATAGTAAAGGGCGATCGGTGTGGTGCAGTATTTTGTCTCACCATCAACCAACCCAGGATTGTCAGCAAGTTTTTTCAAAACCGAGTAGTCTGTGACATATAATCGGCTATCTTGCAATGCTTCCTCGTAGGATTTAGGGGTCAAAAACTTAACTATCTCTTGCGCCTGGAAGGTCTCGCGTAAAGGGTTTTTTGGCGTTAGTCCTTCAATTAAAGTAGGATTTACCCCCGCGACTCTTTGTAGTCCCAAATATACATCATCATCAAAATTATGTAAAAAGCGTTTAAACGGATAGGGGTAGAAGGAATAAAGGAAATAATCCTGAAATTCGGGGAAAGGAAATCCTTTAATCAACATTTTCAACCAGGCCAGCAAGACCAGCGGCACGAGAGTTGTCCATCTGACAACTGACTTGAAGAAAAATTCAAAACTAAATGGTACTCGTTTCGGCCACCACAGGACAAATGCTCTTAACAAATTTATTAATTTTAGATATGTGGGCTGTTTTTTTTCTAAATACTCAGGTAATTTCAGCCGAGCAATATTCCCACCAAGTTTATATACATACTCATAGAGTTTGCGCTGTTTGTCTAAGTAACTCTTTCTCTTTTTTGTATCTTGTCGATCATGTTGAGGCAAAACTAATTTATTCATGGGAAATCTCTCCTGAGTAATTGTTTCAAATACATTTCGTAAACAGACCTAGATGAATGCCCTGTCGTAATATCCTCTCAATCGAATTTTAGATTAAAGAGTTTTTAGATATGCTATAAGTTCCCACTTCTGATCGTCCGTTAGATGAACCCCATACTCATGACCTTGGTTAGAATTTCCTACCAAAGAAGTATCAAATTTAAACAGGGAAATATCGCTAACTTTTGCATTAGAAATATATCCGACTTTTACTGGATCAAACTCTCTGTTTCCGACATAAAAGACTGCGGAACGCTCTTTTTGAGATAATAAAAGTTCGTATAGATTAGGTACAGAACCATTATGTAAATAAGGCGCAGTAGCCCAGATGCCGTTTAATGGGCGAGCTTTATATGATGCTCGCTTGGCCGCTTTTTTAGCATTTTTAAGAGACGAAATCTGAGATGCTTTTGAGAGCACTTGATATTTAGAGAAGAATCCTTGTAAATTAGTAACTTCTTCGATAGATTCTACAGAGTTAGACATTTCTAATCCAGCTGCTTTAATTGTCGCTAATGGATGTTTTACAAGAACCCCTATAGTTGCATTTAGTAAAGGATTCAAGGCAGTGGTTCTGGCGGGGATTTGTTCAAGATTGGGAATCATCCCCAGCCGACCTTCATACTTTCCGGCTTTTAGTTTGCGTGCTAGGTTTTCCAATTCTTTAGGATCGGTTTTAACTTCTTTCTGAGGTATGAGTTTTGCCTGGTAAGGAAGTGCTTGATCTTGACGGGAAATCACCGTGTGGCATCGTAAGCAATACTGGTCGTAAAGTACTTTACCTCGTTCGGCAAATTCTTGGTTAACAGCAGGTAAGTACTTTTCTGGCCATCGTGGAGAACGTAGTTCAGCAACCCATGTCTCAATCTTGCCCAAATTATCGATTTTCACAGAAGAATTATAAGCAGGCAATCCCTTTTCCAATAACCCAGTCAATCCTTTATTTTTGGGAATATCAATAGTACCAAATGTGCCCAGCACCTGACCTGCATTACGAATTAAAGTTCCCAGCTCCCATGGTCCATTCGGCGTAAAACCAGGCCATTGAACGACATCAGATTGATGAGTTCCCCAAAGAAAAGGGTAACTAACAGGTGCATCAGCGGGACGTATATTTTCAGGTAGGTCATTGAAGGTCGCCATCACCTCGTTAACAATAGCTCCAACTGCATCAACTCGGGCAAAGCCATAATCGGTTCGGTCGGAATAATCGTAGTTGATCTTGATAAATTTCTTTAGCTTTTGGGTTTGCCCTAGTAAATTGCCTCGTAATTTTGCCAAGTCATTTGAGTTGGGCTGAAAACCCAATACCTTTTCCGCAAAACGAGCAAACTTTTGTTTCTCTTCATAGGTTGCATCGAGTGCCTTAACCAAGCTAATTTGGAAATTCTCAATATCCCCGAGAGTTGGTCCCCCATCAATCCGAATATTAGTGCCTTGATAAGTGATCTGACCGGTGTGACACAAAGCACAGCTAAAACCGACCCATTCTTGTCCTTTGCTATCAACATTCTTGACAAAGCCAATCGGTAATCCATCAGGATTCAGTTTGCTAGGTTTAGTTGGTAAATAACGGAAAGCATTAATATTTGCGTCAGAACGGAATAATTGTTGACTTGAGGCTTGCTCAAGAGCGAGGAACCATGAATAGGGCATGAACCTCGATCCTTCATCTGTGAAATAGAATAACTGCTGGGCTTTCTTTGTCCATCCTTGCTCTAGATAAACTGTGTTACCTACAGTATCAGCTAATGCTTCTCCTTCTGTAATTCCTAATAACTTGTGGGTTAAATTTATGGAATATCCAGCAAGCCGGCAAACTAATAACAGGATGAAGAACATTATCAGAATTTTTTTACCAAACATTAGATTGTTATCCCTTTTGCGCAAATTGCAGCTTCTGTGGCAAAACTAACTAGGTCAGTAGGATAGCCCTTAATCTAAAAAATGTCACAATCAAAATCTATTGCTGTTTAAGTATTACTAATGTCATGTCATCAAAGATTGTTTGTTTGCCAATAAATGTTCGGACATCATCAATGACTGCTTGTTGAATTTCTTGAGCTGTATATTGCCAATTTTGACTAATAATCTGACAAAAGCGCTCCATCCCATATTGCTTTTTATCTAGATTGAAAGCTTCGGTAATCCCATCAGTGTAGAGAACTAGACCATCACCGGAAGTCAACTCAAGGCTAGTGTAATCAATAAAATCGGCAATATCATCATCGATCCCAATCGGTAAACCCAAATCCATCGTGTCAATATGTTCAATAGTTCCTCCAGTACGCACGACGAGGGTTTCTTCATGTTGTCCGCTGATTGTCACTCTGCCCTTTGAGTAGTTGAGAATAGATAAAGTCAGATTTTTCTCCGAGTTCATCCGCAGTACGTTCTTATATATAGTTCGGTTGAGAGCATCCAAAAACTTGACCGGATCGCTTTCTTTGATTTCCTGGAGAGTCCGGACTGCTGTTTGGGTCATCATCATCACAATGCCACTTTCTAACCCATGACCAGTGACATCCCCAATCCCGATTGTTAGTAAACCGTCACTGTATAAAACATCGTAATAATCGCCCCCCACTTCATCTGCAGTTTTCATATAGCCAGCAAGTTCGATGCCTTCAATAGCGGCCAGTTCTTCTGGTTTAGGTAAAACCATTTGCTGAAGTTGACGAGCAACATCTAATTCTGCACCCATGCGGAGATTTTCTTGGGTCAGTTTAGCATTGAGACTTCTAATTTCTTCATTGGCATTAGCTAGTTCGACAGTTCTTGCTTGAACTTTATCTTCTAGGCTATGGGCATAATCTTTCAACTTGCGGCGGGAAAGCATCAGATTTTGCCATAAAACAAGGCCAATGCTCACTATTGTGGTGCTCACCACTGCGAAAAGAGGGGTAAATACAGGAATTAGCCAACCTAAGACAAAAGCTCCATAGGAGACAGTAATAATAATAACTCCTCCAAGAACAATGCCTAAGACTGCTAACCAGCGTTTTCGGAGTAAGAGAGCGCCGAAAATATTAGCATAGCCAGACCAGAAGATGATCCATAGCCAATTAAGAGGTTTTACCGTCGCTCGTAGCATAGGACGATTGTCTAGGGCAGCACTAATAATTTGACTTGTGAGGTTGGCTGTGATGACAATTCCCGGCATTAAATCTGTCGGAGTATGTAAGCTACTGTTATAGGGTGTGGCATAATTGTCATTAAGGCTAGATGCGATCGCACCGACAAGTACTAGGCGATCCTTGAAAAAGTTTTCGGGAAGGCGATCTTCGAGAATTTCTGTCAGAGAAATATGAGTGAATTTATCCAACTCTCCACGATAGTTTAACAGAATTTGATAACCGCCCATTTCTTCTTGGTGATATTCACCATCATTACTAGAAAGAGGAACAAACTTGGCCTTCCCTACACCATAAATCTTCCGCTCTGCATCAATAGCTTCGAGTTCAATTCCTTGCTGTTCTAAATAAAGCAGTGCCATTTTCACGCCCAAGCCTTGAATTACTTCCCCATCGGGTTTTCCTAAAAGGACAATGCCACGCCGCGCCTTGCCATCAGTATCCAAAATAAGATCGTTAGCTGCAACCTGACCAAGTTCCTTTAAAATCGGAGATGGTGCGATCGCCTGACCCGCAACTTTTTGAATTCCAATCAAGTTTGGCGTATTTTTAAATTGTTCGACTAATTCTTGATGCCCAGGCTCTACAGCTAAATCTCGATAAATATCCATGGCGATCGCCCTGGGGTTTTGGACTTTAATCCGGCGAATCAATTCAGCCATTAACAGATCTGAAATGGGCCATTGCTGAACATATTGAATATCTGCTTCATTAATAGTAACGATCACAATGCGATCTTCTATCGTTTCGTGAGGACGTAGGCGAAAAAACTGATCGAGAGTTGCCCATTCTAGAATCCGAAAAATGCCCGCATTACTCCCAATGATGATCAAGCCTGCCACACAAGGAACAATCAGCAAATTACTTTGCCATTTTAGTATTCGTTTAACTTTTTGCCACATTAGATTTTAATTGGAGTCAAATTAAAATTCTGTTTAATAGCATTATCCCGATACTATCTAAATTTATACTAAACTACCCAAATTTATACAAATAGACGGGTGTGATCGCTATTGACTCTGAGGCTTCGACAATATTTCTTGACTTTTCACGAAGAATCGCGATCTCGAATGTTCAATCAAGCATTAGGCGGCAAAAGTAATATTTGCTCCTGTGAGGACGTGAAGTTTGACCCATAACTCTTGATCAAAAACAATATTGCAACCATAAATTATTATTTCATCAATACCCCATTCCAAAAGTTGTTGTTTGTATTGAGCTATAGTTTCAGAACTTAAGTCAGTACCACCTAAACGTAAACCATTAGGAGCTCCATGCGCTATCAAATGCAGGGTGCAATAGTCTCCTGCTGCTAATGTGGTAGTAATTTGAGTAATACTATCTTGATGTTGGTCTAACAATAATACTTCTGTGCCAGCTTTGGCATCTTGCGCAATTTGATGGGAAGCTGCGACTGCTGGATCAATCACTACTAAAATTGTGGTTCTTTGGATAGTTAGATAGTCATTGGTCGCTTTTTGAAGATTTAAATAATCGTCCTTAGTTAAAAACATAATAAAAATTTAAATTTAAGCCAAATTGCAGCCAATCTAGCATCACAATTCAATTTCAGCCACATTAAAAGAACAGAACATATAAAAAGCCAGAAAGCCTATAAAAAGCCAGAAAGCCTAATTTTTTACCAATCATCTTCTGCTACTGGTTCCAATTCTTCTTCTTCCCAACTATCTTTCATCGGTTGCACTACCTTAGAAATCGCATCCTTAACAAAAGACTTCATAAATTCATCTTTGCGAGTTAGTTGAAACTGCTGCTGCACAACTTCGCTCATGCCGCCATCTCCCCAATTGCGATCGCGTCTAAAATATTCAATAAAACTTTTACCGGCAATTCGAGTTAAATAGGCAGCTGAAACCCCTTGAATAGCTTTGCCGACAATATAGGTAGCAAAATGAAATTGTAGTGCTCTGGCTAGCAAATCAACTGTACCTTTGACAACTCCTAAACTAACTAGGGTTTTTCCTAAGGACAAAGCCAATTCTTTGCCTTTTTCGAGATCTAATTCACAACCATAAACTCGTCCAATTTCAATTACCATTTGGGCATTAACTGCTGCTGTGGCCAACATATCTACCACGGGCAAAGGAGTGATCGCAATGACCCCGGCACCAATCCACTGATAGCGGTCAATAATTTTATCGGCCTCTCTGCGTCTTTGGCGATCGATAATTTTTCGGGCATCTTCTCCCAATCTATGGGACTGCAATAGGATATTATCGGCAATCAGATCTGCACCCTCAGCCCGTAAAACAGCAACTAATCTCTTAATGAGAAGTGCAATTTCTGGTTCAGGTGTAATAATCTCACCACTGCGTAATTCAACAGGTTGCGGGTTGGCTGCGATCGCAATGACATCGGAACTAGCAATGAAACTTTTAACAGTTTCTTGTAATTGCCTCAAGATCGTAGCTTGATCTTCTTCTGTGTAAAGATCGCTTTTATTTAAAATGAGTAGCGATCTCTTACCCAAGTTTGCCAAATCGTAGAGTGGATTATATTCCGACTGCCGCAGATCGTTATCCACCACGAACAATAATAAATCTGCTTCGGTCGCCAACTCTCTGGCCAACTCTTCTCTCTTAGTCCCGGCAATTCCTGATTCTAAGATGCCCGGAGTATCCGTAATCAAAATTTCCCGAGCAATTCCTTTGAGTTTGAGGCTGTAGGTTTCTCCTTCGGTAGTCGTTCCCATTGTGGCATTGACATCTCCCATAATATCGCCAATCAGACTATTAACCAGAGAGGTTTTACCCGATGAACCTGTACCGAACACGACAATACGGATCTCTCCACGCTCCAAATCTGCCTCGATCTCCTGCGATCGCCTTAAAAATGCTTCTCTAGCAATACTGTCTTGGATGTTTCCTACTTGTTGCCCGATCGCTTTGAGATTCTGGGCTGCGGCTTGAGTCTTATCGGCAGGAATCTTGGGATTAATACGACCGGAACGAGACCTTTTGCGAGAACCTTTTTTGCCCGTATAAAAATTGAAATAATAAATAAATCCTGCAATTAATAGTCCAATTAGAACAATTAGTAATAAAAGTAGAAAATTGGCTAAAAAAGGAGCAGTAAAAGAAACCTGAATATAAAGTCGGTACAGGGATGCTACCAGCCAAATCGAGAGTCCCAATATCAGGCTCAAACCAACAAATAAAATCAGGAGACGGATTAAAGACATTAATTCAGTGATCAGTTAACAGTGATCAGTTAACAGTAAACAATTATCATTTATTACAGCTAACATATTTATGTGGTAGTAGTAATTATCCCGAAAATTATGTTTGGCAAATCTTCTCGCGAAACTTCAAAGACAGAAACTCCAACCGTACCAGAAGTTGACTTCCCTTCTAAGCTTAATTCTGATGGTGATTTCTCCCCCAATCTGCCTTTTTCTGAGTCTGCACCAGAAACATCCACCCCAGAAACTCCAGAAGTAGCTAATTCAGAGCTAGTTAACAATGTAGAAAAAATTAGTCGGATTGTCTCCCCTTATTTTATTGTAGTTGTCGGTTTGTCTTTGTATGAAGATAACTTCTTGATCGGTGGAATTCTAATTATTGTAGGCATTCTGTCCTTGTTTAAAGTTTCTCTCAAAGATCTAAGTAATGCTTTTAATTCAGTAAAGAACTTTCTTGGCCTAGGCGATAACTGAATCAACAGCCGCAGAAATTTAATCAGTCATCAGTTGTACTAAAAAAAATTTTAATTGTCTGAGTCGATATTTTTGGGAAAGTTATGAATAGACTAAAAACTATAAGTTGCTACCTTGAAATAGTAATTTGTCTATGCTAGAATCACTCCAACCATAAACTACATCTGAGCGATATTAGTAAGATGATTCAGAATCTAGATCTTCAATCGAACTCCGCAACTCAGTGGGATGCCGACACTTTGTACTATGAATTCTCAGCAGCTGTGGCCCCCAAGCTCCCAGCAATTCCCTGTACAAGTTTTGATGCCGAACTCCATCAGCAAGGTCAGACCAGAGTTATTCCTCTAGATTTGTCTGGGCAGATGCAATCTGTCGCTCCCGCTACTACTCCTTTAATCAGTGCTTATTTTTTGCGGATTCGTGAGCAAGAAAGCCTCAAGACAAGTTCCCCTGCGACCGCTCAGATGTTTTATGTGCTCCGAGGAAAAGGAACTACCGAAACCGAATATGGCACTATCGAATGGTCTAAAGGCGATTTGTTCACCTTGCCAAGTTGTAGTGGGCTGATCCATTCTGCAAGTTCAGATACTGCTATCTATTGGGTGAGTGACGAAGCCTTAGTAAATTATTTAGGCGTGACGGCGACCAAACCACGTTTCAAGCCTAGTCTGTATCCAGGCGATCGCATTATTGCAGAATTAGAACAAATCGCCCAGGAACCAGGAGCGAAGAAGCGCAATCGTATCGGGGTACTTTTTGGCAATAAGGAAACTCAATTAACTCGTAGCTTGACCCATACTCTCTGGGCATTGATGGTTTATCTGCCTGGAAAATCCCAACAAAAACCCCATTGCCATAATTCTGTCGCGATCGATTTAGTTGTTGAAGCCCCAGAATCGGCCTATACATTGGTGGGCAAATCTTTGGATGCGGACGGTAATATTGTTAATGGAGAAAGGGTTTACTGGAAGTCGGGCTCTGTGTTTGTGACACCTCCTGGACTTTGGCATTCCCATCATAATGATTCTGACCAAAATGCTTTGTTGCTTCCAGTACAAGATGCGGCGTTTCATTCCTACATGCGAACTCTTGATCAACGCTGGAGTTGATTATCAATGTCGGTAGGGGCGAAAGGTCTTTCTCCCCTAGGAATATGAAATGGTTCTAAGAAATCAAGTCAATAACTTCTTTTGCTGTAGCAGGAGCCAGTAAAACTCCGTTGCGATAATGTCCTGTTGCTAATAAAACATTTTGATAGTTCGCTAATTTACCAATTACTGGGGCTGGTTGTCCTTGGGGTCGGGGGCGTTTGCCAGACCAAGTTTCTAGGATGGTTGCATTTTTCAGCTCAGGACAAAAGGCGATCGCGTCTGCTTTCATCTTCTCTAATAACTCTGGTTCTGCGATCGCATTACCCAGCTCGTCAGGAAATTCGACTGTAGCACCGAGCCAATATTCTTGATTGCCAAGAGGAACAAGATGGATATCATTGCCTGTAATGACTGGTTGAAACTCAGCTAATCCTAGATCTTGATTAACTTTTAGTTTCATTGCTTGTCCTACAACAGGACGTAAATCTAGTTTTTGCGATACCGAATCGGTAAGGGGAGTCGAGCCCAAACCCGCCGCCAGGATCAACCAATCTGACTCCAAATTTCCTTGACTGGTCATGATCCTCTGGGAATATTCTTCTTGAGCAGAGGAGAGGATTTTATTGACGCTAACACCGAATTTAAACTCAACCCCATTATCAGTTGCCGCTTCGACTAAGGCTTTTGTCAAAATTTGAGGGTTAATTTGTCTGTCTTGAGGAGAATAGACAGCAGCAACAATTCTTTCATCTAAGATTTGAGGACATTGATTAGTTAAATATTCTCTGTCCCAAATTTCCAATTGCCAATTGTTATTCTGACGATTTTGTTGTAATTGTCGCCATTTTTCTAAATTATCACCTTCAAAGAGTAGTTTAACGATTCCTTGACGATTTACGGGAATCTTAACGCCTGTTTTGGCCTCTAGTTCAGGAATCAAGGTTTCATAACGCCGCAAACTGTAATCTCGATATTTCCAGGCCCTGCCTTTTTTTTTGCCACTAATTACTCCCATCAATACGCCTAAAGCTGCACCAGTAGAACCAGAGGCGGGAGTTTTTTGTTCGATTACCGTAATCTCCAATGAGGGAATCAGACTCAATTCATAGGCGATCGCAGCACCGACAATCCCACAGCCAACAATTATAATTCTAGTCATCTACATTTTTTCATTTCGTGGTTAAGCTTAACTCAAGCTATGGGTTCTAAGCTTGATTCCCTATTACCCATTACCCATTACCCAAATATGGCGGTCTATTTATCAAATATTTTTATCATATTAAGTTCAGTCACATTCTGTTCATTACTACTGCTGTTAGATTTTCCAGGAATAGAAATATTAGGAATTAGCCCCAATTGGATTTTAATTTTGGTGATTGTTTGGAGTGTCAAAAGACCAATTTGGCAAGCTGCGATCGCAGGTATTTCATTAGGCTTAATTTATGATGGTATAACTGTTGCACCACCTTCTCATATTCTAAGTTTAGTAACCGTTGGAGTCATTGCAGCTAGCTTTAATAAACAAAAATATATAGGAGAAGATTTAATCTCGGTTGTTATAATTACCTTTTTCCTCGCAATTCTTGCAGAAACTATTGTGGCTTTACAATATATTTGGGAACAAATGCTACCTGTTTCCCAGATTTGGCAAGATTATCAGAAGATAGTAATTATTTCAGCTTTGATTAATAGTCTTTGGACTCCTGCCATTTATTTTCCCTTGAACAAATATTGGAAAAAAAGCAAATTAATTAATTAATAATTTAAAATATCTAAAACATATTCTCCTTGATTGACAGATTGATTGGTAGATATATCGAAGATAATCCCATCTGTTTCTGCATGAATATCGATTATGCTTGGCAATTCTTGTTGTTTGTTGAAAGTTAATAACTGATAAACGCGATCTCCTGCTGTAACTTTAGATCCTAATTCTAGACGATTTTGAATCATCCCCCCTGTCGGCGCATAATAACTTACTAAATCTTTTCTGGAAACGAGTCGAGTCGAGTGAGAATGATTGATTTCTATATTTTGTAAAACTTTTTTAAAAGCCAAATAATTTTTAATCCCAGAGACCCCTTTAGCTACAGATTCAGGATTTATTGTCATTCCCGAACCCAATTCTAAGGTCCAGGATTCGATGTCAAGTTTAATATCTTTGCCTAGTTTAGTAAATTCATTTTCTAATGCTAACCAAGGTTTAAGAAAAGCTTCATCAAAAGCATCCCCATCATATTTATCCATGAGAATTCCGTAATCTAAGAGAAAATACTTAGCATTATTCTGTATTTCCCGAAAACAAAATGTAAATTCAATTGCCTGGTTACTTGAACTGTGAATATCAATCACATAGTCAGCATCTAAACATAGAGATTGTAATTGATAGCGATATTGTTGTCGCCAGGGAACGCCACTTGGTTTTTGGATTTTTGACAATTGTTTTGCCCAGGCAGTTTGCATTTTTTGAAGATAGTTTTTGCGGATTAAGGCGATCGGATTATGCATCTGCGATCGCGCAAACTCTTCTAAGTCAGAACATTCTTTTTCGTAATCCCAAAAAATGCGATTCCAATTAATTCCATCATAACTATTGAATCTTCCTGTAGAAAAAAAATGTCCTCGTTGATTTGTCCCCAAGGGATTACAAACAGGGACTAACCAAATTTCTCCTACTATGGCAGATTCTTCCAAACCAGAAAGAAAATTAATTAGCTCATAAATTACCGAATTACCGACAATTTCTGCTCCATGAAGATTGGCTTGAATATATACTTTTTTGCCTGTTGTCTTACCAATAAATTTGTAAATTTGAAGAGCTAATGTGTCACCAGATGATAGTTTTAGCAACTCAATAGTAGAAATTTGAGGGAACATAAATTAATGAGTAATAAGTAATAAGTAATAAGTAATGAGCCCCTGATGGGGAAGTCAAGAGTCAAAAGTCAAAAGTCAAGATAATTTTTATATGATCTAAATTAAACTCTTGGCAATTGTTTTGAACAGGTAACAATTCTTGCTCCCTGCGAGCAGAAATAATTAATTTCGCTCCTTTTTTGATGGTTTCGTAGACCAGCGCTTCTCCAATGCCGGAAGAAGCTCCTGTGATCCAAACTACTTTATCTTTGAGTTGAGTCAAACTAGGTTATTCCAATTAAATTGTTTAACGGGGCTTCGCCCTTGAAGGCAGAGGGCAGAGGGCAGAAGGATAAAATTACTTCTAACTTATCCCTTTAGGTTGAATTCCTCCACTTCTTTAAGTGGAACAGGGCATAGTGGTGAGTCTAATTCTCCCACTATGCCAGTTACC
>NZ_ALVZ01000221.1 GCF_000332055.1 Xenococcus sp. PCC 7305
TTTAATTGAAACAGTCAATGACCAACTCAAAAATATTTCTCAAATAGAGCATTCAAGACACAGGAGTATCTGGAATTTTCTGGTGAATCTTCTGGCTGGATTAGTAGCTTACTCTTATTTCCCGCAGAAACCTTCTCTTGATCTAGAGCCCAAAGCTTTATCGGCTCTCCCTCCTACTGTTTTTTAACCCTGATTCAGCAGCTAGAAGATAGAGCCTAATCCATTTTAAATCTCATGACGCACAAAGCGCCAAGCTTTGCTGAGCGCAATTTATTTTTTAGCGATCGCGTATGGTCTTGGTTTCATCTTGTCGAACTCAGGTTGCTCAATGGCTTTTGGGAGAACCAGTTAGCTTATCTCAACTTAGTCCTCGGGAGTTATCCTTAGAGCCAATTCGAGCTGATGCCCTAATTCTGCTGCAATCGTCAGAGTTGGTGCTACATATTGAATTTCAAACCGAACCCCAAGCAGAAATACCCTTTCGCATGGCGGACTATCGTTTGCGAGTTTATCGTCGCTACCCCAATAAGCGAATGCATCAGGTAGTGATTTACCTCAAACCGACTAGTTCAGAATTGGCCTATCAAGAGAATTTTAGTGTTCCTGGCACTCGGCATGAATTCCAAGTGATCAGATTGTGGGAACAACCAAAAGAAATCTTTTGGCAATCGACTGGCTTGTTACCCTTAGCAGTTTTGGGTCAAACTAAGAGTAGAACAGAAACTTTAAGGGAGATAGCTCAAAGAATTGAACAAATTGAAGAACGTCGTCAACAAAGCAATATAGCAGCTTCAACGGCGATTCTGGCAGGATTAGTCTTAGAAAAGAAAGTTATTGAAGCATTATTGAGGAACAAACTTATGCGCGAATCAGTTATTTATCAAGAAATTAGAGCTGAAGGTAAAGCTGAAGGTAAAGCTGAAGGTAAACAGGAAGGAGAAGTTTCTTTAGTGTTACGTCTTCTGAAAAAACGCATCGGGAAAGTTGCTCCAGATTTAGAGCGGCGGATTAAAAGTTTATCGATCGCGGAATTGGAGGATTTAGGCGAAGCTTTATTAGATTTTGCCACTATAGCGGACTTAGTAAATTGGCTGAATTGATATTAGAGATCGCGCAAACTGTCCAATTCCATAAATTTACTTTTGACTTTTGACTTTTGATTTCAAATCCCATGACTTTTTCCAATCACCCAACTACGACGAAAAAAGCGAGCTAAAGTAGATTCTTCGAGAGATAAATAAATCGGTCTTCCGTGGGGACAAGTACGAGGATTTCGGGTTATTTGCCAACGATCTACAATTTCCTGCATCTTGGCTTTAGTTAAAGGTGTGCCATTGCGAATTGCACTACGACAAGCCGTGGCTACTTGCGCCGCCTCTAAGTCTCCTCCCCAGCTCAGCTCAATTAAAGCAGCCTGACAATCTTCTCTTGTTGCCAACATCGCAGGAGCATTACGAATTGCCCATAGTTCCTCACCAAAGGGTTCAATTTCTAGCCCTAATATTTCCAGTTGTTGTAATTGAGATGGCCGAAGATTATTTAAGACAATGGGAGTGGCTAAAGACACAATTTCCCACTGGTCTTGTAATTGCTCGTATAAAATTCTTTCATGGGCAATATGTTGTTCGATAATCCATAAACCATGGGGATGCTCGGCGATGATATAGGTTTTATTAACCTGTGCGATCGCTTTTAATTTGAGCTGACTAATATCATGAGGTAGCTTGTCTGAGAGGGTTGTCTCCTCATTGAAATTGTAAATAGCTTTTGGTTCAGCAGCTTTGAGAACTTTTTTGATTCTGCGATCGCCCTCACCCTGAGGAGAATAATCATTATTGAGCCGTAAACTCTTTTCAATAGCATGACCAACTTTTTCTTGCCAATGGCCAAGAGAATGGAGATAGATTTCCTCTTTGGCCGGATGACGATTCCAATCGATTTGATCTGGATTGACATGGAGATGCAAAAAAGCAATGGGAAAGCGATCGCGAGGTAAAGTTCTACTCATCCCCGAAATCATAGCTTGTTCTAATTCTTGATTGCGAATTACTCGGCCATTTACTGCCACTTTGACCCAATCTGGCTTGTAACGATGGGCGCGGTCTGGCAGGCCCAAAACCAGCTCCAGGCTTGATTCTCCATCTCCAAATTCGCGAAAATATCGTAAATCGCCTGTGGTAATTTTCCTCAGGAATTGCGGCAAAATATGCCGTGAATTGACCCCAGGACTGATATGGAACCAAGGCTGATTATTTTGTTTAACTTGCCAAGTAATAGTCGGATGAGCCAAAGCAATATATTGAATTAATTTTTGAATTGCTTTGAGCTGTTGGTTAACTGGCGGTAAACCTCGACGACGTACCGGCAAAGAACTAAAGAGATTGGTTACTGTAACAATTGTTCCTGAGGCGATCGCGATCGCTTCTTCTTCAATAACCTTTCCTTTTTGATAACCAATCCGCCATCCCACAGCATCCAGCCTGCCCGACAAACGACTACAAATAGCGAGCTCCGATACTTGAGAAATACTATGAAGCGCTTCCCCACGAAAGCCTAAACTAGTTATATTCCACAAATCTTGGCTAGTGCAAATTTTGCTCGTACTATGGGGAGCGGCACAAACTCTTAGATCTTCTAGGGTCATCCCTTTGCCATTATCAGATACTTGGACTTGCCATAAACTCGGCAACAGAGAAACACTGATTCTTGTCGCTCCTGCATCCAAGGCATTCTCCACCAATTCCCTAACTACAGCCGACAGAGAATCAATTACCTCCCCAGCAGCGATCAAATCAACTACCTCAGCAGGTAAAACTTGAATACTCATGCAAAAAAAATTGAAAATTGCTTGCCCTCGAATGGGGGAAAATTGAAAATTGAAAATTGAAAATTGAAAGTTGTAATTACTCAATGTTTAGTGGATTTTAAATATTCCTGAGAAATCTCCCATGCGGTATTAATCAGTTGCATTGATTGTTCTGATCCCTCTAAATCTGGATGGTGTTTACGACACATTTGGCGATAAGAATCTCGACCAAAAGCAATAAAAGCCACCGCGCACCAAACCAAATCTAGCCCGTCAACAATTATATTTTGATAGATATGATACTGTTCTAAATAACTTGCCACCAATTTCTGATAGATTTTTTCCGCATTGGGTAATTCGGCTTTAACTTTGTCAATACTTAATTTCGACCCTTGATTAAGATCTTCTTCGACATTAATCACTGCATTTCCCTGTTGCATAGTCAATGTTGGGACAGTTTTTGGTTTTTCCTCAACTAGTACTTTGTTAGAAACAGAAGAGTATAAAGTACTCAACAACTCTTGATTGTCCTGGCATTCTTCAGCCAATTCCTGAAAATTTTGAGCTAGATCGGCAATTTTGTTGAGCTTATTTAATTTTGTCTCCAATTTTTCTGACTGAGCACATAAATCTATGATTTCTTGATCTAATTTACTTTGGCGACCATATTGCTTTTGGAGACTATCTTCCAAGTCCTTAATCTTCTGGCTAATGATAGCTTGTTCTTTTTGGTTAGCTTCTTTCTTGGCGGAGATCTCTGTCAGTTGGGCTTCTATTTGAGGAATCATTTCCATGAAGTTCATCTTTATGATGGCAATATCATTAATGGATAATGGGCAACAGTCATTTGTCAAAAATCTATCTTAGTACTAGTAATCTTAATTTCTCAAGCTTATTCTGTCGTTTAAATTTCAGAAAATTAAAAGAATAGCTGTCTTCTCTAGGAAAACAGCTAAGATGCAATGATTATTGTTATTAAAAATGTGATTAGCTATTAGCTAATTTTAGTAATCGAAGTCACCGCCAGGAGCAGCAGGAGCTTTTTCTTTCTCAGGTTTGTCTACTACGATACATTCGGTAGTTAAGACCATTCCCGCGATGGAAGCAGCATTTTGCAGTGCAGAGCGAGTAACTTTTGCCGGATCAACAATTCCAGCTTCAAACATATCAACGAACTCATTAGAAGCTGCGTTGTAACCAACATTAAAGTCTTTCTCTTTAACGCGCTCAGCAACAACTGCACCATTCTGGCCAGCGTTTTCGGCAATTCTTCTAAGAGGAGAAGCTAAAGCACGGGATACGATCAAAGCACCAGTTAAAGCTTCGTCTTTAAGATTGGCAGTTGCCCATTCTTCTAATGTAGGAGTGAGGTGAGCCAGAGTAGTACCTCCACCAGGAACAATACCTTCTTCTACAGCTGCTTTAGTTGCGTTGATCGCATCTTCCAAGCGTAGTTTGCGGTCTTTCATTTCAGTTTCGGTAGCAGCACCAACTTTAACTACGGCAACACCACCACTAAGTTTTGCTAGGCGCTCTTGAAGTTTTTCTTGGTCGTAGGAAGATTCTGATTCTTCGATTTGACGACGTAGTAAGTCGCAACGAGTTTTCACTGCTGCTTCGTTACCTTCTGCAACGATAGTTGTGCTGTCTTTAGTGATATTAATGCGACGAGCAGTACCAAGCATTTCGATTTTGGCACTTTCGAGTTTTAGCCCTGCATCTTCAGAGATTACTTGTCCACCAGTGAGAACAGCAATATCTTCGAGCATTTGCTTGCGGCGATCGCCAAATCCAGGAGCTTTAACAGCAGCTACATTGAGAACACCACGAAGACGGTTAACTACCAAAGTAGCCAATGCTTCTTTTTCGATATCTTCAGCCAAGATGAGAAGAGTTTTACCTTGACGAGCTACCTGCTCAAGAATGGGTACTAGATCTTGTACTAGAGCAATTTTCTTGTCAGTAATTAGAATGAAGGGTTCTTCTAAATCTGCTTCCATGCGCTCAGTATCAGTTACGAAGTAAGGAGAAATATATCCTTTATCGAAACGCATCCCTTCGGTAATTTCTAATTCGGTAGTCATGGATTTACCTTCTTCGAGAGAGATAACTCCTTCCTTGCCGACCTTATCCATTGCTTCGGAGATCATTCTACCGACTTCTTCGTCGTTACCAGCAGAAATTGTTCCTACTTGAGCGATCGCTTTAGAATCAGCTACAGGCTGAGCATGATCTTTGATTTTATCGACCAAATAATCAGTTGCTTTGTCGATGCCGCGTTTGAGGGCGATCGGATTTGCTCCAGCAGCTACGTTGCGCAAACCTTCTTTAACGATCGCGTGAGCTAGTACAGTTGCAGTGGTAGTACCATCACCGGCAACGTCGTTAGTTTTCGAAGCTGCTTGACGAATTAAGGATACACCAGTATTCTCGATATGATCTTCTAATTCAATTTCTTTGGCAATTGTCACCCCATCGTTGACAATTTGGGGTGCGCCAAATTTCTTCTCAAGAACTACATTACGTCCCTTGGGGCCTAGAGTAACGGCTACTGCTTCGGCTAAGAGATCAATTCCTTTTTCCAATGCACGACGGGCTTCGTCGTTATAAATAATAGATTTTGCCATTAAATTTGATCTTCCTTACTTAAAAATGGTGGACAAGAAATTACATTTCAACAGATTCACAGTCAAAAGCTAACTTCTCACTGGTCAATGTTCACTTATCAATGACTAGGAGACTGCGGCAAGAATGTCTTTTTCGGAAAGTAGTACATACTCATCACCACCAAGTTTGATGTCAGTGCCAGCATATTTGGAGTAAAGAACTTTGTCGCCAACTTTTACTTCCAAAGCTGTAAAGCTACCGTCATCGTTGCGTTTGCCAGGGCCTACTGCTGCAACTTCACCTACTTGGGGTTTTTCTTTTGCTGTATCGGGTAAATAAAGACCACCAGCGGTTTTTTCTTCAGATGCACTTACTTTGATGAAAACGCGATCGCCTAAAGGTTTTACAGTAGATACGTTAATGCTAATAGCTGCCATAGAAAATCCTCTTAAATGGAGAAATAAGTTTGAGTTTAATTTCAATTACTTAGGGAAGAATGCTTCCTGAATTTTCTAGGATTAGCACTCTCCCCTTCCGAGTGCTAATTTAGCTAAATTTGCTACAATCTGGCAACTAGCTAGTCAGTGTGGTTTACCGTACTAGGAGGGCAGAGGGCAGAGGGCAGATGGGGGGAGTCAAGAGTCAAGAGTCAAAAGTCAAGAGTCAAAAGTCAAAAGTCAAGAGTCAAAAGTCAAAAGTAATAGGGACGTGATATTCCGATCTGTTTACTGCTATTTCCACTGGAGAATTTGCCTGCAATTATTATAATAATTAAACTAGTGAAATTGAGAAAGTGATTGTGGAAAATATTTTTACGAAGGAAAAGATTGGTAACTTGTCGGCGGAGATTGATCGGCAAATTCAAGAGCTTGCTCAAGCATCTCCTGCTGAGAGCCAAAAAGGAGTGACAGAAGAGCAAGAGCAACTGCCTGCCAGACAAAGTCAAGCTATTGCCGAAATTACTAATGAAAATCCTACAACCTTTTTGCAGACTTTTCGGCATGTGGCCAAAAGTGATCTCTGTGAGGAAGGAGGAGTTCTTTATGGTTAGTGGCAAAAATGGTCAGATCTTAACAATGAGGATGTGATCAACAGATTCACGGCAATTTTGGTAGGACTGGGATTTGCTGGTGGTGCTTTGGAAATTCTGTTGGTCTCGGTTGCTGTCATTGTGATTCATCTGGGAGTTAAAGCTTTTTGCGAACACTATTCCAATTAAGCTACACTCAAATAAGCGTCCTCATCCTTCCCTAACTTAATTAGGAATCTGGCATGGAATTAAACCTGCGTTTCCCAGAGATCGATCAAGTAATTGTTAAATTCGATGGCAACGAAACAAAAGCCCGAGAATTTATTTCTCCGATTAAGGGCGCAGCGCTCAAAGATATTCAATGGTATCTAGAAACCTATGCCGCCCAATATACTGCTGATGTCGATGACCAAAGGGCGCAGCGGATTGCCGAGGAGTTGCCTCTATGGGGTGAGGCTTTGTTTGATGCTGTTTTCTGCGATCGCGCTGCCCAACGCTTGTTTAATGACTTTCAGGATCAAGATGAACCAGGTAAATTACTGACTATCAGCACTAGTCATCCTGCCGTCTTATCCTTGCCCTGGGAACTATTGCGGGATTCGGCAGGTACCTATTTGGTTAACGATAATCCTCGAATCTCAATCCGTCGTCGCTTTGCCGGGGCAGGTGGCGGCCGCAGATCTCTCAGGGTACAACCCAAAGATCGCTTGCACATGCTGTTTGTGATTAGTCGTCCCACAGATGCGGGTTTTATTAATCCTCGCGGTGAGGCGATCGCAGTTTTGGAAGCTATAGAAAAAGAAGCCGCCGGCAAAATAGAAGTCGAGTTTCTCCGCCCAGCGACTTTGGATAATTTGGTAGAACGCCTAGAAGATCGGCGCCAACCTTCGGTGGATATTGTTCATTTTGATGGTCATGGTGTATTTGATCCTGATGGCAATTTGTACGAGCAAGCGAAGAAGAGCGATCGCAGACTGACGAAGGAAACCACCGCTGCTAATGCAGCCAATATGGGCTATCTGCTGTTTGAAGATCGCGAGGGCAAACAAGCCCTAATTACAGCAGAAACCTTGGGGGATATGCTCAATCGTCAGAAGGTGGGGTTGATGGTGCTATCGGCCTGTCAATCGGCGAAAATGGCAGGAGAAGATGCCATGGGCAGTGTAGCAGCAAGATTAACCCATGCAGGCATTCCTTCGGTTTTGGCTATGACCCACTCGGTGCTGGTAACCACGGCACAGGAACTTTTTGCCAAATTTTATCAGCGTTTGACTCGCGGGGAAGCCATGGGGGAAGCGCTGGACAATGCCCGACGACATTTGTATCTCAACCAAGAAAGGGGCGAGCGACAACGGGGCGAAACCAGAATCACTCTCAAATTGCAGGATTGGTTTTTACCTGCACTTTATCAAGCAGGAAGGGATACACCTTTGTTGACGGATAGTTTATCTGAAGCGATAGAACCTGTCAAATGGGGCAATTTGCCGAAATTACAGGAAGCAGGCTTTTTTGGACGAAGTCGGGAATTATGGTTAATTGAAAGAGCCTTGGTAGGTAAAACCCGTCGTTTGACGATTTCTGGGTTTGGGGGGCAGGGCAAAACTTCTTTGGCCGTCGAAGCTGGGCGCTGGCTCTATCGCACGGGAATGTTCGAAAAAATCTGTTTTGTTGATTATACGGATTTTCAGAGCATCGACGCGGTAGGGTTGGCAGTTAGTATTTTGAGAACGGTTGTGGAGCAGAGTTTTATCGATGGGGATGCGGTCACGACCTATTTACAGAGGGATAAACTGCCACTGCTGATTATTTTGGATAATTTGGAAGTTCTAGAAAACGAAGGTTTGCAAGCATTGCTAGATGTTGCCAAAAAATGGTCGGAAGCGGGTAATTGCCGAATTTTACTAACAACCAGAGCCGGAAATTTCAATCATCCAGATTACCCTACCGAAGGTAGTTTAATTCATCAGGCTTTGACTTTGCAGGGTTTGGGTTCTCCGAAATATCCAGAAGATGCCCTAGATTTTTTTCAAACCCTAATGAAATTTCCCCCGGCACCGAAATTCGATTTGCCCCAACGGAATGCGCTGATAAATTTATTCAAGCTGGTCGATTTTCATCCTCTGTCGATCAAGTTATTGGCAAGACAGTTAAAAGAACGCCGTCCTGCGGACGTAGGGCAAGCTCTGGAGCGGTTGCTTGAGGAAACGGCTGAGGTAGAGGAAAAGGATAAAAGTTTAATTGCTTCTTTGAATTTGTCCCTAGAACGGCTCGACCCCGAAGCCCAGAAGTTTTTGCCGCGCTTGGGGATATTTCAGAGTGGAGCGATGGAAGATGTCTTGTTGAGAGTGACTGGGTTAGGGAAAACAGAGGAAGATCTTGAACTTGAAAAAGCTAAACAGTTAGCAGAAGCAATATTAAGCAACGATCCAATTCTTATTGGCCGTGCTCTCGGTTACGATGTTCCTGACGGGGCTGAATTGACTCAAGAAGGGGTAGAGCAGCTACAACAATATGCCAGAGAAAATGTAGAGAATGCTAGAGAAGTAATTCAGATGCCCCAATCTGAATTGGCAGCAGGAGCCAACGAGGCAACTTGGGCAACCTTACGTCAAGCATTGGAAGCTACAGGGTTAATGCAGACAGAACGCCTACCAGGAGTTACTGCGCCCTATCTCAAGTTTCATCCCACCCTAGCTCCTGTGCTTCTCTCCCGTCTCACCCCGGAGGAACTAACCGCACTGACTATTCGTTATCAAGCGCAATATTATCAACTATCTCGCGATTTGTATGTCCAAGATAGAACCAATCCCCTAGATGCTCGTGCTGTAGCTCAGCGAGAATTGCCCAATTTGCTAGCTGCGGTGAACGGAGCTCTGGATGCAGGAGCAGAATCAGCAGTTGAGTTTGTTGATAAAGTAAACAAATTTCTCGACTTTTTTGGCCTCAATAAAGATCGCGCTGCCCTCACCCAACGCGCTCAAGACCTAGGTCAACCAGGTTCCTATGCCTGGTATCTCGCCCGCAGTAATAAAGGACAGCAATTGTTTAATGCTGGTCGCTACGAGGAAGCCAAGCAACTGTTTGCTGAGATATTAGCGGGATTGGGGGAAGAGGCGAGTTACGAGCGCTGCTTTACTTTGAACAGGCTAGGAAGATGCTTGATGGCTCAAGGTCGCTCAGCGGAAGCAGCAGAATGCTACCGTCAGGGAATCGCCACGGCAGAACAGTTACCAGTTTCTAACAGCGTGAAAAGACAGATTGGGACATTCCAGACTGATTTGGGGGATGTGTTGACGGATATGGGTGATTACGGCCAGGCTAGAATTGCCTACCAGGAATCACTAGCGATCGCAAAAGAACTTGGTGACACCAGGCAAAAAGCAGTAGCAAACATACAACTGGGAACTCTAGCCCTAGTGCAAGGCAAATTAGCAGAAGCAGCAAAAGCCTATCAAGAAGCACTAAAGATATTCCAGGGACTCAATGAACCAGCATCCGAAGCAACAGTTTGGCATCAAATGGGTATGGTGCACGAAGAAGCCCAACAGTGGGAAGCGGCGGAACAAGCATACCGAGAATCGGCAAAAATTAAAGAATACCAAGGTAATCTAGAGGGTGCTGCCCAGACTTGGAATCAATTAGCTATGGTCAATGAAAATGCTGGCAGACTGAAAGAAGCAGAGACCTGGTATCGCAAAACCTTAGAGCATTGTGAAGCTTTACCAGATAAAGGAGCTAAAGTATTCAACAACCTCGCTGATTTGCTACAAAACCAGCGCGATCGCCTGCCCGAAGCACGACAATTAGCAGAAGAAGGACTGGCGATCAAAAAAACCTTAGATCCGGCAGCGGCTGAGATTTGGAAAACCTATGGACTTTTAGCAGCAATTGCAGATAAGCAGGGCGATACCGACCAAGCTAGAGAATATCGTCGTCTATCTCGCCAAGAATACAATCAGTTCGCGGGAATGCCCTATCAATTGCAGCAATACGAGAATTTGATTGCAGGAGTAGTTGCTGCGGTGGATGATGCAGAAGTGAGGCAACAGTTGGAAGATGATATGGATCAATTACCAGAAGTTTGGGCCAGTCTGGTCACTGCGATCCGTGCCATCTTAGAGGGAGAACGAGATGAAGAACTGCTATGCGAACCTTTGGATTATAAGGATGCAGCGATTGTCGGTGCTATCCTGCGGAGGATTGGGTAGGGGCGATTCGCGAATCGCTCCTTATGATTTTTTTGAACCTAAAACCTAACACCAATCTTGACGAGCAAATAAATTACCAAGTCGCGGAAATTCAACTATGCAACCTGCCTTACATTTAACAACTAAAGTTTTACCAGGAAACAAAATCGAAATTGAAATTCCTGAAGGATCAATTGGCGACACAGTCGATGTATTTGTTGTGATGCCGGAAAAACCGCAACAGAAGAAGCAATCAGTCTTAGAATTAATCGAAGAAAGCCGCAGTAAACATGCTCGTAGAAGTGCAGAAGATATAGATCGACAACTGCAAGAGGAACGGGATTCATGGGACAGCTAGTAATTCCATCTGGCAGCAAAGTTTATGTGGATACATCGGTTATCATCTACACTTTTGAGGAAAATATAGACTATTTTGACCTTCTAAGACCTTTATGGGAAAAATTTCAAGAGCAAGAGATCGAACTTATTAGCAGTGATTTAGTATTAATGGAAGTTTTAGTTTTGCCTTTGCGGAATAATAACAAGCCTTTAATTTCTGACTACGAACAATTGTTGCTAAATTCAGCAATGCAGCTTGTTCCTATTAATCAATCTGTTTTACGACAAGCATCTAATCTACGGGCAAATACTAACCTCAAATCCCCGTTACCCGTTTCCTGTTCCCTGTTCCCTATTCCCTGTTCCCTAAAGGAAGATCTTCTGTATCTCACTAATTCGAGAAGGGCTATAATGTGATCAATCATTACAACTTAATACCCAACACCTGAGTATGAGCACCTCTAGCCTGAGTGACCCCAATAGTTCTTTCTGAAGCTTCAATCATCGGACGACGTAAACTAACCACAATAAATTGGGCTTCTTGAGCTTGTTTTTTCACCATCCTCGACAATTTTTCCACATTGGCACCATCTAGGAACATATCAACCTCATCAAAAGCATAAAAAGGTGAAGGACGATATTTTTGTAACGAGAAAATAAAACTCAAAGCAGTCAAAGATTTCTCTCCCCCAGACATCGAACTCAATCTTTGAACAGGCTTGCCTTTGGGATGGGCCACCAATAATAAACCACCATTAAAAGGATCATCAGGATCTTCTAACTGCAAATGACCATCACCTTCGGATAGTTCTGCGAAAATAATTTGAAAATTTTCATCCACCGCATCATAAGCTTCTTTGAAGGCTCGAAAACGTAGGGTTGTAAATTTTTCGACCCGCAGCAATAATTCGGTTCGTTCTGCGGCGATCGTATTTAATTTTTCCGATAATTCTTGTAATCTGGCTTCAGTTTTTTCATATTCTTCCAAAGCCAGCATATTTACTGGCTCCATTGCCTCTAATCTTTTTTCGCCATTACGGATTTGTTTTTGCAGTTGTTCGAGTTTCTCCTGCAAAATAGCATGGGTAATTTCGGGTAATTCTGACCCATCTTTTTGATTAAAAAGTTTTTGATAGAGTTGATTCCAGAGTAATTCTTTGTTACTAGCTGGCTCGGCTGCGATCGCATTGACCGGATCATCTTCTTCTAGGTTATGAGAATCACTTTCACTGGGCGAATGACCTTCATCCCGACCCATCAACTCATGTTCCCTTTCGGTGATTTGCTGTTGTAAATTACTTAAGGTCTTATTTCTCTCTTCTTGAGTAGTTTGTAATTTTTCTTTTTGCCAAGATTTTTGTTGCTGTTGAGTTTGGAGATTTTTAAGTTCATTCTCAACGCGATCGCGTTCTTCTTTGGTAGCTCCTAGCTGTTGGTTGAGCTGCTGTAATTGGATTTCGAGTTCGCTTATTTTGACGGCCAACTCTTGTAGTTGATTAGCAATAGTCTCCTGTTGATTAGTCATTGCCGCTTGTTCTGCCTGCAACTCCACTATCTGTTGTTGTGCTTCTAGGGTCTTCTCACTCAGACGTTGTTCCTGATTTGTCAGATCCTTGAGCTGGATTTCTGCTTGACGAAATTTTTCTTCTTTGGTTTGGAGATCTTGTTCGTGATTTCTAATGCCTGCTTGAACTTGTTGCCATTCGCTTTGGTCATGGGACTCTTCTAGCTCGTTGAGTCGCTGTTGGAGCTGTTGTAATTTAGTTTCTTGTTCGGGAATGGTGTCCGCGATAAATCGCGATCGCGACTGGATATCATCTCGTTCCTGACGATGATTCGCTAGTTGCCCGGTAAGATATGCTTGCTGAGAAGTTAATTGCTGAATCTCCTTCTCCAATTGCTGTAAAACTAATTGCTTCTCCCGATGTAATTGTTTGGCCTCGCTGAGACTTTCGGCTAATTTTTTGATTTGAGCTGACTGCTGAGATATTCTCAAATCATTATTGGTGAGGATAGATTCTATCTCTGATAGTCTTACTTTGAGAGCATCTACTTCGCGAGACTCATTAGTTGCCACCTTGCCAAAACGCAAACTAGAGCGAGCAGATTTACTACCTCCCGTCATTGCCCCACTAACTTCTAAAATTTCCCCTTCTAAAGTGACAATGCGATGTTTTCCCAGGAGAGAACGGGCATTGTCCAAAGTATCGAAAACCACAGTCTGCCCGAAAACATAAGCAAAGATATTGCGATATTGAGCTTCACAATCTACCAGATTAACAGCCAAATCGATAAAGCCGCGACCAAAGCGCATCGTTGCCATATTTGCTTGATGGGGCGCTCGAATCTTATTTAGCGGTAGAAAAGTTGCCCTGCCGGCCTTTTGTCTTTTTAATAATTCAATCCCCTCGGCGCCAACGCGATCGCTTTCCACAACAATATATCCCAGTCTGCCTCCAGCAGCCGTTTCCAAGGCTAGGTGATATCGTTTTTCCACTTGTCCCAACTGGACAACTAAACCGTGAACTCCTGGTAAATTGGCATTGAGAATTATCTTACTGGCATAGGTTCCTTGGGCTTCTTGTTGAGCAGTTTTAGTCGCTTCTAATTTATCTAATTCTCGTTGTTTATTTCTTTGCTCGACTAGCAGTCTTTGTTGGGTTTCTCGTTGTAAATTGCGATCGCTTTCCAATTCAGCCAATTGCTGAGCAAGCTCTTGAATATTTTGCTCAGCGTCAATTACTTCTTGGGCTAAAAATTGCTGAGTGGCCTGCTTCGTAACTAATTCCGCTTCAACTTGAGATAAAGAGCCAATCTCTTCATTGATTTTTAGCTCTAGCTGGGACAATCTTTCGGTGAAAGTTGCTTGCTCTGTTCGTTGGGGATTGAGATTATTTTGGAGTGCCGAAATCTCACGGGTGAGGTTTGCTTGTTCCTGAACCCAAGCTTCACTGGCGATCGCGATCGCATCGGCAATTTCCCGTCTTTCTTTTAAAAGATTTTTTGCCTGGTGATACTGTTGCGATAACTGGGGGAGCGTCTTTCTTTCAAGAATTTCCCGATTATCGGTTAATTCTGCCAATTCTTCCTGATATTGCCAGAGATTTTGTTGGGTTTTCTCCAGCAATAATGCTTTCTGTTCTACTGTCGTAGTGAGCTCTTCTTGTCGCTGTTGCAATTGATGTCGCTTAGCTTTTTGGGTTGCCAAGTCCGAAGCAACTGATAATTGTTGATCTTCGCCCAAAGCTTTGACTTGAGAGTTGAGTTCTGCGAGATTTTTTGAGTTTTCGGCGATATTGCGATCGAGACCAGTTAATATGTCTGTCAAAGAAGCAATCTTGCTATTTCCCGTGGTAATGGCAGTTTGCAACTCATCGCGTTTTTGAACCAGACTTCGCCAAAATAAAATAATTTCTTGTTGTTTCTTTTCCTGAACATCTTCTTTGAGTTTGCGATATTTTTCTGCCTTGACGCGATCGGCCGCCAAACGATCCCTAGCCCCAATTAATTCTTGCTCAATAATATGGTGATGCTCTTCCCTTTCCCTTACTTTATCCAGAGTTTTCCTAGTTTGGTCAATTTTGCGGTCAAAAGCGGCTACTCCTGCCAATTCGTCGATAATTTCCCTTCTTTCGCGGGAATTCATACTAATAATTCGTGTAACATCCCCTTGCAGCACGATGTTATAACCTTCGGGATAAACTCTCAGTCTTTCTAGCTTTTCATGGATCTCCGTCGCCGTACAAACTTCCCCATCACTATAAAAAGTCGAAGAATAACTACCTTTCTTACTGACTCGCAATCTTCGAGTAACAGTCCATTCCTTCGGTTTTGCTTCCTGGTCTTCCTTCTCTCCCTGGCCTTCTCCACTCTGGTCAATCTGAGACTTACCATCCAAGAGATTAAATCTCAACACCTTGCGACCATCTACTTCTCCATTTCCCCCATTTTCTATTCCCTGCTCATCCTTATTGTCTTCATCCTGCGAAGACTCGACAGATGGAGGTTTCTCAGACTCTTCTTCCTCAAATTCCCCTTCCCAGTCAGACAAATCAAAAGTAACCGCAACCGTAGTTTCTGCGGCTTTACCATTAGTATTCTGTTTATGGTTGACCAAATCGGGTAGGCGATCGGCACGCATTCCTTTAGAGCTAGCCAGGCCAAGACAAAATAGCAGTGCATCCAAGATATTAGACTTTCCGGAACCATTCGGCCCCGACACCACGGTAAAGCCTGGCAATATGGGAATTTTTGTTGTTCCACCAAAGGATTTGAAGTGAGATAATTCTACACGTTTGATATGAACCATAAAAGGGGAGGGATGAGGGATGAGGGATGAGGGATGAGGGATGAAGGATGAGGGATGAGGGATGAGGGATGAGGAAGTAAGGCAATTAGGAGTTTAGGTTCAATTTAAATATAGTGGGCATTGTAATAGCGCAAACATATTTCGTCTAGGGTGCGGACAACCGTAGCAAAAGTCATTTGTTACATATCTGTAGCGGTTATTGGGGGAAATCTTTGTGTTTTTTAACAGTTGTCAACATTTCGCCATAATCTAGCACGGCTTCTCTCATTTAACCTAGGATATCTAGAAACAATAAATATTGATCAAGGAAGAAATTAGATGTCTAACGACCATGAGATCAAAGGTAGCTGTCTATGTGGGGCAGTAAAACTTTCTACAACAAGCATTAATAAACATATAGCAGCTTGTCACTGTAGTATGTGCCGCAAATGGGGTGGTGGGCCTTTCTTGGGCGCAGAATGCGAAAGTGAGATTAGTTTTTCTGGGCAAGAAAATATCGGAAGTTATCAATCTTCAGAATGGGCAGAACGAGGATTCTGTAAGAACTGTGGCACCCACCTGTTTTATAGACTAAAAGGTAAGAATCATTACTTCCTCCCCGCAGGTATTTTTGATAATAGCGAAGAGCTGGTTTTTGCTCAGCAGGTTTTCATCGACGAGAAACCAGAATATTATGCTTTTGCGAATAATACCGAGAACATGACAGGAGCGGAGTTATTTGCTCAGTTTACTCAAATGGCTTCATCGCAAGCGCAATAGGTTCTTACTAGAAATATCATTTTAGTTAGCTAAATCATAAATCCCTTTAATTAGGCCACGGCAAACATCAGTTAAAAATTCTCCATCAAGGGTCTCGATGGTATCACTAGACTTGTGATAATGAGGATTACGAAGAAAGGCTGTATCCGTGACCATCATGGCACGGTACCCTTGCTCCCAAAAAGGACTATGATCGCTAAATCCTGTTCCAGATATCCATTTCCCATTATTCGGTACTGGTAACCATTGACAATCGAGATTATGCTGACGCAAACTCTTGTGCAGTCGTATTGTGTCAGGAATAGTAATCAGGTTGCTGACTAGAGCGATAAAATCTCCTTTGCTCGGATAAAAATATTTGATGATATCCGCGGGATATTGTTGTGAATTATCTTGAGTACTGCGATATCCCAACATTTCTAGGGACAACATTAAACGCAGAGCTTGTTTATTTTGCTTGAGATAAGCAGCATAGGCTTTACTACCCAATAATCCGTATTCTTCCATATCAAAAGCTACGATCCGAATCGGGTATTTTAGTGGTTTCTCGGCAAAAGCAGCTGCTAATTCTAGTAACACCGCAACTCCTGTACCATTGTCATCTGCTCCGGGGGTTCCGGGAACCGCGTCATAATGAGCACCAATTAAAATTGGCGGCAATTGCTGTGGGGTTGCTGCGGGAAGATTGAGAATTAAATTTTGGTATTTTTGCCCTCTAACCTCAAATTCATGGGTTGTTACTTCTCCCCATTGAGATAATTGTTCCCTAATATATTGTTGAACAAAAAAATGCCCTTCCGAGGCCAGATAGGGATCTCGTTTCCGGACAATTTGGGCCAAATGTTTATATAGTCTATCTTTCATTGCTTGCGGAATATAACCGAAAGATTATTCGCTGGCATGGCAACAACTTCTTGCAATTCCAAATCTTCTGATTCTGCGATCGCGACCACATCTTCTAAATTTCTCACTCCCCATTGAAAATTGCGACTGCGTAAAGAGCGATCAAACATTTCATTGCTAGGAGAAATGTGTTGCCCATTTCTTTTATAGGGGCCATAAAGATAGAGAATTCCCCCAGCTGATAAGAGCCGATTTGCCCCTGCCATGAGACCCAGACAGGCTTTCCAGGGAGAAATGTGAATCATATTAATATTTGCGATCAGGCAAAAAGCCTGGCACTGTGTGATCGCATCGATCGAGATTTTTTCATTTTCGATCGCCCAACAGGAGGTCATCGCATCAATATCAAGCGGGTCGTGAAGATTGTCACTGGGGTGATGATTACGCCAGGCCGCTATGCTATCTCGGGATAACGGATCAGGATCTGAGGGATACCAATCATGATTAACTAATTCAGCAGCAAAAAATACGGCATGTTGGCCCGTACCACTAGAAATCTCTAGAATATTGCCTTCGGGGGGAAGTATTCTTTGTAATATTTCTAAAATTGGTTGACGGTTGCGTTGAGTAGCATCCGCATATCTCCTGGCATCTAAATTCATTTGGTTAATGATAACTTGTATAAGCTAAATACATAACATAAACAGATAGAATGGCGAGCAATGTATTAAAAGCGGTCGCAACTACATTACTAGAGAGCCTTAATAGAAAACGAGAACTTATTTGTGCACCGATTAAACCACCAAGTCCCAAAATAAAACCTTCAAAAAACAGAATATTTCCTCGCAATCCATGACCCAAACAAGCAGAAAGGGAAGTAATCATAATCACGCCCAAGCTTGTTTGGATCGCGACGACAATTGATTCCGATAATAATACCATCTGCAATGGAACCAAAATTACTCCGCCACCAATTCCATAAAAGCCCGCCAGAAATCCTGTTAATCCTCCAGTAAAAATTCTAGCCAAGAACTTTTTCAGATCACCTTGCACGATTTTGGCGATCGCAGGAGAGAATCGGGCGATGTTATCGATTAATTTATGGTTTATTTTATGCTCTATTTCCGATTCTAAATCTTGAGCAACTAACTTATTACGAAATTGAGACAAGAAAATATTAATAACTAAAAATAGACTAAAAGTCCCCAGCAAAATATAGTCAGGTATTTCGCTCGACAAAAATACGCCTAATTGCGCAGTGAACAGCGATGGCAAGCCCAATGAAATTACCCGTTTCAAATTCAGATTTCCCATCCGATAATTATGAAAACTGGCAGAAATTGAAGTCATTACAATGGCCAAACTACTAGTAGCTACAGCTTGCACTGGGGAATAGCCCAAAGCTTGAATCAAAGGCACAAGCACGACTCCGCCCCCTAGTCCCATCACCCCAGCCAATAGACCCGAACCTAAACCTAAAGCAGCAAGGACTGCAATCCCATAAATATCCATAACTCAGTCATTATTTTCCATCATTCATCAAGTTAGTAACCAAGCAAAAACTTTTTACCCATTACCCATTACCCATTACTCGTCTTCTGCTTGTGCTTCGGCGATAAACAATCTGGCCAATTTATCGTAAGTACCGGCACCGATAAACTGAGGGTATTTATGGGAACGACTATATATCCAAATCAACTCTTCACCAACGAAAATACGAATATCCTGGAAGAGACTTTTACAATTGGGGATAAGAGATTTAGCATGATTGAGAGCATCAGTCCAACGGGCAAATTCGACATCGCAGTCTTGAGCGATGACTCTAAACATATACTGATATTCTTGGGTCATTTATAAATTTTGGGAGAAGACAGAGGTGAAATTTCAAGAAATTGTCAATCGATTAGGGGAGCTAGCATCAGAAAACAGTCTCGATCGCGATTCTGCTCTCAATCCAGACATCAAAAACGTTGCAGCTATAGACCAAGCCCAAGCCGAACATCTTAGTTACATCGAAGGTGAAAAATTTGCCCCGATGTTAGAAAAAACCCTTGCAACAGCTCTGATTCTACCTCAAAACGACGTTTTAAAACAGCAAGCCACCGACAGAAAAATTGCTTGGATTGCCACTACTCAACCTAGATTAGTTTTTGCTAAAGCGATCGCACTTTTCTATCATCCCTATCGCCCAAATCCTGGGATTCATCCTACTGCAATCATTGCCTCTAATGTAAGCTTAGGGAAAGAAGTCTCTATCGGAGCCTATGTTGTCATTGAACAAGGAGTTGTCATTGGCGATCGCGTTTGTATTCATCCTCAAGTCACAATCTATCCCGATGCGATAATTGGCGATCACACAATTCTCCATGCCAACTGTACTATCCACGAAAGAAGTCAAATTGGCAGCAATTGTGTAATTCACAGCGGCGCAGCAATTGGTTCTGAGGGATTTGGGTTTGTCCCTACAGAGCAAGGGTGGTATAAAATGGAACAGTCTGGAAAAACTGTCTTGGAAGATGGGGTTGAGATCGGTTGCAACACAGCAGTAGATCGACCTGCGGTGGGAGAAACCAGAATTAAGCAAAATACCAAGTTAGATAATTTAGTCCAAATAGGACATGGGGTAACTGTTGGCCAAAATTGCGCCCTAGCTTCTCAAGTAGGCATAGCAGGCGGCTCGACAGTCGGCGATCGCGTTTTACTAGGAGGACAAGTGGGAGTAGCCAATCAAGTTACCATTGGCACAGGCACAATTGTGACAGCCCAATCTGGAGTAACCCATAACATTGCAGCCAATTCCTTAGTTTCAGGGACTCCAGCCTTTCCCAGCAAAGATTTTCGTAAGTCCTATGCAGTTTTTAAGCGCTTACCAGAAATTTATCAAACCATTAAACAAGTCAAGAAATCATTGCTCGGTCAAAAATAATTTAAGCTGATCATTAATATCACAAGTATCACATTTGCCCAGGGCAATTTTAACTAAAAACTATGGAAAGAGGATTAATTTGGCTACCCCTACTAGGATTATTTATTTGGCTGGCCCGTAAAGGTTGGCAAGAATATCAAAAAGTAGAAGGCTATCGCATTTGGTCAGAAAAATTTGACAAAGCAAAATATGACATTTATGCCGTCATCGGCAAGAAAGACCGCAACTTAACTTGGGGAACCCCAACACCGAAAGGAATTTTGGATCTACAAACCTTTTCCCTCAATAACGTTGCCAGGATTAACTTATTGTTAGGAGATAGGGTGATTGATTTCAATGATATTCCGACCGAAAATATCAAAGCAATTCCTAGTTTGGAATTCCAACTAACAAATCAAGAAAATTCTATTAAAATTCCCTTTACCGACCTTGAACTCGCGGCTAAATGGGCAAAATACCTTATCAACAGCCATTAAAAGACTTTATTTATCCAAAATAGAAAAACATCATAAAATAAGGAAAATTCTTCCCAGAACAAGGATGTTATCCCATTTTATAGGGCAAATCTCTGCTGTCTTCGTTTAATTTTATTGCAGTACCTCAAACTGAGAGAAAAATCCCTATATAATTTAGTGAGCGCTATGAAAATATTAGGAACAAAAGGCTTCATATTGCAGTTCTGCTAACCTCGTCACAGTTCATACTAGTTTTTAGTACGATGATAAACAATAATAAGACAATAATAATGTACTCTCTGCTTGGTTTGAGTTTGGCTACTGGGCCTTTTCTCATCAGCATCTTGCTATTGCGGTTTTTAGCTGATGTCTTTCATAGTTTTGGTCAAATGGGCGAGGAGATATTTCGGGCTGAACAATTGCCACTGCTTTATTTAGCAAATTTTGAAGATAAGGCCGATTATTAGCCGATAATCAATAGATTATTCAAAGATCTGAAATTATCCTCAAAATCTCTTGAGTAGATCAGCGTGCCAAAAGATCGTAGGATTTTAAGCAATAGAGGTTTGTTCTTGGTAATTACTGTTGTTGCTAAGGTTGGCAAACACAGTTTATCAACAGTTTTAGAATATTTGCACTAATTTTTTGGGGTTTTTATGAGTTCGTTGCTTCAAGTTTCATCATCAGAAGTTAGTCCTCTTTCTAGCTCTGGACTTCCTTTACGTCGTAGATTGAAATCCATTGAGCAATTATGGGAATCAGTATTGCGTTCTGAATGCGGGCAAGAAATGGTGGACTTGCTCCAGCAAATGCGGGCAATTTCTTCTCCTGAAGGGCAGGTTCAAGATCTTCCCGACTCCTCTGTCCCCAAACTAATTGAACAATTACCCATAGAAGATGCAATCCAGGCTGCTAGGGCTTTTGCACTCTATTTTCAATTGATTAATATAGTTGAAAAACATTACGAGCAGCAAGAACAAAAACTATCTCTAGGCAAAACTAAAGTAGAAGCTAATTCTTCTAGCAATGGCAATGCCCAAAGTCTGGCACCAAAGCCTATAGAACCTTCCCGGGTACCTGGAGCTGACGGGCTGGAAGAAATTTGGCTTGAACAAAGCAGTCAAGTTCCTCGTGCAGAGTCGTTCCGTTGGTTATTTCCCCATCTCAAAGAAATTAACATGCCACCGCGAATTATTCAAAGGCTCTTGAATCAATTGGACATTCGCTTGGTCTTTACTGCCCATCCGACAGAAATTGTTCGCCATACAATTCGCAAAAAACAAAGGCGCATTTCCGATTTTCTGCGCAAACTAGACTTAGCAGAAGATTCTGGACAAGAAATGGGCTTAGCTAGTTCTTGGGAAACAGAAGAAGCAACAAATCAGTTAATGGAAGAAATTCGTCTTTGGTGGCGTACTGATGAGTTGCACCAGTTTAAACCAAAAGTGATTGACGAAGTAGATTACGCGCTACATTATTTCCAGGAAGTTTTGTTTGATGTAATTCCCCAGCTATCTCATCGTCTCAAGCAATCTTTGAAAAGTTCTTTTCCTGATTTAGCAGCTCCTCCAAATGATTTTTGTTATTTTGGCTCCTGGGTTGGTGCCGATCGCGATGGCAATCCTTTTGTCACTCCCCAAGTCACCTGGGAAACGGCTTGCTATCAAAGAGGTATTGTTTTAGATAAGTATCTCAAGGCTGTTGATCAGTTGCGGGAACTTCTCAGTTTGTCATTACATTGGAGTAATGTTCTACCAGAGTTATTAGATTCTCTCGAACAAGATCGACAACAAATGCCAGAAATCTACGAAAAATTGGCAATGCGTTATCGACAAGAACCTTACCGCTTAAAAATCGCCTATATTGAAGAAAAATTACGAAATACTAAGAAGCGGAACCAAGTTTTAGCTGATGGTTCAGGCAAGCCCCAAATTGATAACATTTATCATAATGAAACTGAATTTTTAAAAGATTTAACTTCCATTCAACAAAGTCTTGCAGCCACCAATCTAACTTGTCGTGATTTGGACAATATGATCTGTCAAGTAGAGGTTTTTGGCTTTGTTCTTACTCAATTGGATTTCCGCCAAGAATCTTCCCGCCATTCGGATGCGATCGCAGAGATTGCTGATTATCTAGGAGTCTTACCAAAATCCTACACTGAGCTAACCGAATCCGAAAAAACTGCTTGGCTCGTCAAGGAATTACAAACTCGTCGCCCGCTAATCCCTGCGGAAATGCCTTTCTCGGAAAAAACCACCGAAATTATCGAAACATTTCAAATTCTACGTACGCTACAGCGGGAATTTGGTTTGGGGATTTGCAAAACCTATATCATCAGCATGACTAATCATGTTAGTGATGTCCTTGAGGTGATGCTCCTGGCTCAGGAAGTAGGATTGTATGACCCCGCAACGGGAAGTATTACGCTGCGGATTGTCCCTTTATTTGAAACGGTAGAAGATCTCAAACGAGCTCCATCCGTGATGCAGGAATTATTTGAGTTGCCATTGTATCGTGCGGCTTTAGCGGGGGGATATGAACAAATAGAGCAAATAGAAGATGCCGAAATTGTCGAAACTGTCACACCAGCCTTAAATCCGACCAATCTTCAGGAAATCATGTTGGGTTATTCTGATAGTAATAAAGATTCAGGATTTTTGAGTAGTAACTGGGAGATCCACAAAGCGCAAAAAGCGCTACAAGGAGTAGCTTCTGATTATGGCATTTCCTTAAGACTTTTCCACGGCAGAGGTGGCTCCGTAGGCAGAGGTGGTGGCCCTGCTTATGCCGCGATTCTCGCCCAACCGACAGATACCATCAAAGGAAAAATTAAAATCACCGAGCAAGGTGAAGTCCTAGCTTCTAAATATTCTTTTCCTGAGTTGGCTCTTTATAACTTAGAGACCATTACCACTGCTGTGATTCAATCTAGTTTATTGGGCAGCGGCTTTGATCGGGTGGAACCTTGGAATGACATCATGGAGGAATTGGCAACGCGATCGCGATCAGTCTATCGTTCTTTAGTATACGAACAACCAGATTTTGTCGACTTCTTTCTCTCTTCGACTCCTATAGATGTTATCAGTCAGTTACAGATTGGTTCTCGCCCTTCCAAACGCCCCGGAAAAAATAGCAAGCAGAAGAAAGATATTAGCAGTTTAAGAGCAATTCCCTGGGTTTTTAGTTGGACCCAAAGTCGTTTTTTACTTCCTGCCTGGTATGGAGTCGGTACAGCATTGCAAGAGTTTCTGGAGCAAGAACCAGCAAAAAATCTTAATTTAATGCGTTATTTTTACATAAAATGGCCTTTCTTTAGAATGGTAATTTCTAAGGTTGAAATGACTTTGGCCAAAGCAGATATGCAAATAGCTGAACATTATGTTACTAGGTTGGCAAGTGCAGAGGATAAGGAACGTTTCCTCAATTTATTCGCTCAAATTAAGGAAGAATACAATCTCACGAAAAAATTAATTCTCACAATCACTAACCAGAAAAAACTTCTTGATGGAGATCCTGAATTACAAAGATCAGTGCAGTTGCGCAATGGCACAATTGTTCCCTTAGGATTTTTGCAAGTTGCACTAATTGAGAAATTGCGAGAATACAGTAAAGGCTCTCAACTAGTTCATTTTCGTCCTTCTAGCAAAGAGGAATTGCTGCGCGGCGCCATGCTAACAATTAATGGGATTGCTGCGGGCATGAGAAACACAGGATGATATTTTTTAGTTAACAACTAGATATTTAGTTAACAACTAACAGTTGTCAGTTATCCCCATTCGTCCCGTCAAGCGGGATACGTGGTCAGTTAGTCATCATAGTTGAATTTGAGTTTGACAATGAATAATAACTGACCGCAAAAAATGGCGACTGTTTGCTTCCAAACACTTACTGTACAAACAGCAAAGGGGGTCGCAAATTTACAAAGTAATTTAATTAAAAAACTAAACTACAAGGCAAATTCACAACTCCCCTAAGATGGAATTACGAATTCAATAAATCAAAACTAAACTAGTACAGACAACAGACAACAACAATCAAAAAGCTTACAAGCTTGATACCAAAAACCCTTGACTTTTGACTTCCGTGCAGTGGCACTAGGCAGTTTTGCGATAAGGAACTTTACTCATATCAACATTGCTTGCAGATGTTGGAGAACCAGTAATGGCTCTTCTTCTCATGCTGCGAACCATGTCCATATATAGAGCGGGATCTCCGACTTTGGGCTTCTGATCTCCAGGAGTATAGCGACGAACCACACCAGTCCATGTACCAGAAGGGAACCCGAAGACTTTACGATAGTAAGCATCATAGCGAGGAGATTGGACATTAAAAGGAACTTCTCCAATGTCCCGACCAGGTAATACCCGACGACGTTGATAAGGAACAGTATCAAACCCAAAATTATCGAGATACTCTTCACTATCGAGAAGGGCATCAATAAAGGCTTCCAATCCTTTAGAAGCTACGATAATAGACCAAGAGATCTTTTCTGCTTCACCGTAAACGTCTCTTCCCAAAACTCTTTGTACACATTGCTCAACAAAACGATAGTTACTGTTGAAACCGTAAAAAGTGCGTTTATAGGTATCTGAAAGTAATAATCCACGGATAAAATCCCTCACAGTAAGCTGACCACTGCGAAGTTGAGACTCTAAAAATGGCTCACGATCTGATTTAAAAACATGAAAGAAAATTTGACGGTAGGCAGCTTCAATCAAGTTTCCCATGTCACCAGGGGAAAGCAAATTCTCTGCTGTAAAAATCTTAGGCTGATCGTCACTCCCGACCTCATATCCATCGATACGAGCGTTAATTGTCTTCGGTGCGTAGCCTAAAAGAGGAATAGACAAGTCAAGACCTCCCTAAATCTTGCGAAATATTAAAATTATTAACCTCAATAATACGTTAGAGAGGTGCCTTAAATTAACTATGGTTACAAAATCTTACAGATTTTCCGCTTTAAGACTATCTGCCCACTCATAAATTTAAGATTTGTAACGCAAAACCTTACCAACCAGTAAGAGCATAATTGTTGTTTTGATTTTCTTCTGAGGTCTTTGGCGCGGTGATATTTTCTAAAACACGGGATTCGATACAAAAAGTAGCAGTATTAAATCCACCAAATCTTTTGACAGTACTACTCCGTAGACGGCAATTGGGATTGGCAAACCAAAAACGCTCAATAATGCTCATGGTCTCGTATTCTGTGATCAGAACTAGACCGTCTTCTTCATCCATCTCATATTGTCCTGCCACGGGAACTATTTCGGCATAACCTCTTTCCCGCAGTAGTTTACCTTTTCTCAGATTATCTGGTTCAGGAATTAAAGCAAAGACAGTACTACCTTGATGATTTTCATTCTCTTTATCCCAAGCCATTGCGCCATCCCAAGTGACAAAAGCACCACCGATCGCAAGGTTGTGCTCCACATCATGCATCGTGCAAATTTCTTGAATTTTCGATTCTGCTGCTTCTAAAAATTCCACATTAATATCAGAGTTGCCACTTTCGGCTCTTCTAAAGGGAAGATGATGAGTGGTTCTTTGCGATCGCCACTGTCCAGCACTAAGTTGGAAAAATTCTTTGGCGTCTACGATTTTATCCATCAAAATATTTTAGTTATTAAATATGACCTTACTTTTAGAATAAAACAATAAATAAGTTATTTTCTAGATCTATAATTAATTAAAGCTTGATTCCTCAAATGTAAAGAATTTCAACTTTCAGACGACGATCTCGTTGTGACAAAACTGATTCGGCAACCAATCAGTGTAGAATGAGTTACTGGTCTTTACTCATATTTTTTTCAGCTTCTTATGATTTCTAGTAACGATTTTCGTACTGGCGTGACTATCGAGTTAGATGGTTCGGTATGGCGAGTGGTGGAATTTCTTCATGTTAAGCCAGGTAAGGGCTCAGCTTTTGTTCGCACTAAGCTCAAAAACGCTCAGACAGGAAATGTGGTAGAGCGAACTTTTCGTGCTGGGGAGACCGTTCCCCAAGCAAATATTGAAAAGCGTACGATGCAGCACACCTACAAAGACGGTGAAGAATATGTCTTTATGGATATGGAAACCTATGAAGAAACTCGGATTAACCCAACTAAAATAGGAGACCGTACGAAATATATTAAAGAAGAAATGGAAGTTAATGTTGTCTTCTGGAATGAGGAAGTTTTAGACGTCGATTTACCAACATCTGTAATTCTCGAAGTGACTGATACCGATCCTGGAGTCAAAGGCGACACGGCAACTGGAGGTTCTAAACCCGCAATTGTCGAAACTGGTGCCCAGGTAATGGTGCCGCTATTTATTTCCATTGGGGAAAAAATCAAAGTTGATACCCGTGATGGTTCTTATTTAGGTAGAGAAAATTAATTCAGAATCTCTCTTTTCCTAACCGAGAAAATGTCAATTAATAGATAGGTTTATAATTCAGTGTCAGTAGATTTTCAAGAACTCCGAGAATTATTATCGGCAATCTCTAAAACCGATATTACCGAACTCACTCTCAAAAGTGATGATTTTGAACTTACATTACGCAAAGACTCAGCAGCTTATCCCGCCAAAAACGCAAATGTGATTGAGCAAGAAATGTTCTCTGCTGCCCCAGTAGTTACCAAAACTGCGACTAATCTTGAGCCAACTGCAATAGCAACAGAACCAACTGCCTCTTCCCCAATAGATCAAAGTAAATTACTTGATGTGACTTCCCCGATGGTGGGGACTTTTTACCATGCACCGGCACCGGATGATCCTCCTTTTGTGGCCATTGGCGATCGCATTTCTTCGGGGCAAACTGTCTGTATTATTGAAGCTATGAAGCTGATGAATGAATTAGAATCAGAAGTCTCAGGTCAAATTGTCGAAATTTTGGCAAAGAATGGTGAACCGGTAGAATTTGGCCAGGTTTTAATGCGTGTCGATCCAGGATAATGACAAGGATGAGGGATGAGGGATAAGGGATGAGGAAAATGTTCTTTGTCCTATCTCCTTAGAATGGGAATTATGGAGTTGATTACAATTATTTTGTCAGGGGTATTATCGGCCCTAGCCAATGGGGGGTGGATCGCTGATGCGATCGCAAAAAATACTCTCAACTCGAATCTCGACTCCGTAGAGACATTGGAAGTGCGGATTGATAACCGTCCCAATTACCAGTTAATCAACGGCAAACTGGATAAGCTGCGAATTGCAACCAGAGGAATTCTAATTGAGCAAGGGTTGAGAATTGATGTTTTAGAATTAGAAACCGATCCGATCTCTGTTGATGTTACAACACTTAGAAACAGTAACTTCAAAGATTTACCAAATTCTTTTCGGCAACCACTACAAGCTGCCGCGAGGATTGTAATCACCGAAGCCGATTTGACTACAGCCTTACAATCAGAAACCGTAGTTCAACAATTACAAGAAACGATTAATGGTTTAGTTGCTCAAAGAGCAGGTAATTCTACTCGTAGCTATGAATTATCGGCACTTCAAATAGATTTGCTTCCGGAGAATAGAATCAAATTAGAGCTACAATTAAGCCGTTTAGGAACTGATAAAAAGCAAAATCGAGAACTAGCTCTTGCTCTAGAATTGGGCTTTGAGGTCATTGCTGGGGTCAAAGTAAATCTTGTAGAGCCCCAAGGAACTGTCAATGGACGTCCGATGTCAGAAAGATTATTGGGGGGATTTGCCCAGGGAATTAGCGATCGCTTAGACTTAACTAATCTAGAAAGTTTGGGAATATTAGCTCGTCTCTTACAATTAGAAATAACAGAAGACAAAATAGAGTTAGTCGCTTTCACCCGAATCGAACCCCAATCGGCCAAGACAAACTTATCAGAACAAGTTAAACCGTAAATAGTCTTCTCTAACCTTAGGAGAATCATCCATGCAAAATGGCAAGCAACATAATCGTTTTCCTCGTATTTGGTTCGCTGGAATAGCAGGGGTAATTTTTGCTCTTGGTGGCGTGGCTTGGTGGGCAAAATACTCTTGGGAGAATGCCAAGCAGCCCTCTAATCCCGCAACTATCCAAGAAACTCCCTCTAACAGCCAAAAAGAGCCGATCGCTCAGATACAAGAACAAGTGGCAATCTGCTGGCTCAATCCCACAGAAAATACGATCGAGTTAGTGCAGAAAACCCTCAGTTTTCCGAGCTCGGTAACTTCCGACACCATTCTCGAATCAGCTTTCTCTCAGTTATTATCAGGTCCCAGTAAGTCTGCTGATTATACAACCACTATTCCCGAGGGAACCAGGTTGTTAGCTCTAGCTACCACAGAAGAAGGAGTCAAAGTAGATCTTTCGCAAGAATTTGTGGTTGGTGGGGGTAGTGCGTCAATGACGAGTCGGCTTGCTCAGATAGTTTATACTGCTACTAGTTTAGACTCCGATAGCAAGGTTTGGATTAGTGTCGAAGGAGAGCCTTTAGCTATTTTGGGAGGAGAAGGTATTACGGTAAGTCAGCCAATGACCCGCCAAGAATTCCAAGAGCATTTTACTTTGTAAGAGATTGTGATTTTTTCTAGAAGTATTTTTAAATTATTCCTTATTTCTTGTTGCGATATTTATCGACAATTTTGTCGAAATACCAATTTAATAATCCGCCAATTATACTATGTAATTTATTTAAAATGGCCATTTCCCAGCCAGGAGCGATCGCAAACTTTTCTTGAATCATTCCTCTAATAATTTCTTGAGCAATAGCATTCGCACTCCATAGTTGAGCAGTTTCCGTCATCAGCTTAGTTTCCGGTGGCTTAATCTTATTTTCAGCTGCTAATTGGGGTGTGTCCGTATCGGGGGGATAGACTATGGAAACTTTAATGTGATGAGGCTTGAGTTCTCCTCGCAGAGATTCGGCTAATCCTCTAAGGGCAAATTTAGAAGAGCTATAGGCTGTATAGCCATACAGACCAATTAAACCTGCTCCAGAAGAAATTAAGACAACATGTCCTTGTTTAGCAGCGATCATTCCCGGCAGTACCGCTTTGATGGCATACAAAGAACCAAAGTAATTGACCGCCATTGTTTGGTGAAAGGTTTCTATTGATAACTCTGGAAAATACCCAGGAACGGCAATTCCTGCTGAGGTAATGAGAATTTGCGGATGGCCTAAATCTGCGATCGCCTTTTTTAGTGCGAATTCTAAAGCTTCCTGTTTAGAGACATCTGCGGTGACTGCCAAAATCCTTTGTTGAGGATTAATCACCAAGGAGGAGATTTCCTGTTTAGCAGTTTCCAGTTTAGCGGAGTCCCGAGCAATTATTGAGATATTTGCCCCTTGTTGAGCTAACAATTTTGCGATCGCTTTGCCAATACCACTAGAGCCTCCAGTAATTACAGCATGTTGCCCAACAAATTTTGCTTGAGATTTTGACACTTATATTTCTTACCTAAATTGTTAAGTAATTAAATACAAAAACTGTCAAGATTACAATAACTTTAAGTTATCTTAACAAAATCGATAAGATGTAGCCTAATTAACAGTAAGATTATTTCTATTTGTTAGAGTGGGGATGAGCCTCGTAAATAAATAGTAAAGTTTTTTAAGGTCATGAATAATTGTCCCTGTTGTTCCAATCTTTTATTAAAACATTGGAAACAAGGTAAAACTTATTGGTATTGTGGCAGTTGCCGCCAGGAAATGCCTAACCTAAATCTAATTAATTTAGTTAGTAGCTATCAAAAAGAAGGGCTGAGAATACTAAGTCAAATATCCAGTTCTACGCCAAACCTGTCAACGGTACCAGATTATTCCTTAAACAATGAGCAGTAATTAATTAATTAACCAATTTACTGTTAGCCAAAAATGCTTTGTTATTTAACGCTCAACACTAAAGGTTCGGAAAACTACACTACCAAAGATAGATTCTTCGTTTCAGTATAGAGAGTAAGGACGCACCCACTGAGGAGAGATTATTCAGCTGATCCCACTCAGGACAGTGTATGTAGTAAACCATAAAAAAACTTTTAGTTTTGTAGTTAAATTTTGGAGCATTCTTTTATATGGCAAAAGTTGTTGGTATAGATTTGGGAACTACGAACTCTTGCGTCGCAGTTATGGAAGGAGGGAAACCCACCGTAATTGCCAATGCAGAAGGATTTAGAACCACTCCCTCAGTTGTCGCTTACGCTAAAAACGGCGATCGCCTTGTAGGGCAAATTGCGAAGCGGCAAGGTGTTATGAACCCAGAAAACACCTTCTATTCCGTGAAACGTTTCATGGGGAGAAAGTTTGATGAAGTCACCAACGAATCAAAAGAAGTCGCTTACAAAGTCGCCCGAGATGGCAATGGTAACGTTAAGCTAGAATCTTCTGCCCAAGATAAACAATTTGCTCCCGAGGAAATATCGGCTCAAGTTCTTCGTAAACTAGTTGAAGATGCTAGTAAGTATCTAGGAGAAACCGTCACTCAAGCAGTAATTACCGTTCCTGCTTATTTCAACGACTCCCAACGTCAAGCAACCAAAGATGCAGGTAAAATCGCAGGGATCGAAGTCCAAAGGATTATCAACGAACCGACAGCAGCATCCTTGGCCTACGGCTTAGATAAGAAAAGTAATGAAACCATTCTCGTTTTTGACCTTGGTGGTGGTACTTTCGATGTTTCTATCCTAGAAGTAGGAGATGGTGTATTTGAAGTACTAGCAACTTCTGGGGATACCCATCTTGGTGGTGATGACTTCGATAAAAAAATTGTTGACTACTTAGCAGAAGAATTCCAACGCAACGAAGGAATTGATCTTAGAAAGGATAATCAAGCATTACAACGTCTGACTGAAGCTGCCGAAAAAGCTAAAATTGAGCTTTCTAGCACTACTCAATCAGATATCAACCTACCTTTCATCACAGCAACTCAAGATGGCCCAAAACATTTAGATATTTCTTTGACCAGAGTCAAATTTGAAGAGCTCTGTTCTGATCTGATTGATCGTTGTGCTATTCCTGTCAGACAAGCTGTTAAAGACGCGAAGATTAGTAATGATGCGATCGATGAAGTTGTAATGGTGGGAGGTTCGACACGAATTCCCGCAATTGTTGATCTTGTAAAAAGAGTTCTTGACAAATCTCCTAACCAAACAGTTAATCCTGACGAGGTAGTTGCGGTTGGGGCAGCGATTCAAGCTGGAGTACTAGCAGGAGAAGTCAAGGACATCCTACTTCTTGACGTAACTCCTCTATCCCTTGGAGTAGAAACCTTAGGTGGGGTAATGACTAAAATTATTCCCCGTAACACGACTATTCCTACCAAAAAATCCGAGACTTTCTCCACAGCTGTAGATGGTCAAACTAATGTAGAAATTCATGTTCTGCAAGGGGAAAGAGAATTTGCTAAAGACAATAAGAGTCTAGGGACTTTCCGTCTTGATGGCATTCCTCCTGCACCTCGTGGTGTACCTCAAATCGAGGTTACCTTTGATATTGATGCTAACGGAATCTTAAATGTAGCCGCTAAAGATAAGGGTACAGGAAAAGAACAGTCAATTAGCATTACTGGAGCTTCTACTTTGCCTGATGAGGAAGTTGATCGGATGGTCAACGAAGCTGAAGCAAATGCGGATGCCGACAAAGAACGTCGTGATGCCATTGATCGTAAAAACCAAGCTGATTCTTTGGTTTATCAAGCAGAAAAACAAATCAATGAATTGGGAGACAAAGTCCCCGAGGCGGACAAAACTAAGGCAGAAGGCTTAATTAAAGATCTCAAAGATGCTCTTGCAGCAGAAGATGATGAGAAGATTAAGACTCTAATGCCGGAATTACAGCAGGTTCTCTACACTATTGGCAGCAGTGTCTATCAACAAGCAGGGGCAGATGCACCGGCTGGAGCTGAAGCGACCGGGACAGATGCGGCCAGTGAAGATGCTGGCGCGGGTGCCGAAGCTAGTGCCAGCGGAGATGATGTTATTGATGCCGAGTTCTCCGAGACGAAATAAGTGTCTAATTAAAAATTAATGAATTTATATATGCAGGATAGTAAGTTTTACTACCCTGTATTTTTTTGCTGCCGGTTCAGATTACCACTAGATCAAGATGGTTAGAAAAAGTTCAACTAAATATTGGGCTCAAAATCTTCTTTTTCTACTCCGCAAACAGGGCAAACCCAATCATCGGGTAAGTCTTCAAAAGAAGTGCCAGGGGCTATTCCATTATCTGGATCGCCGATATCTGGATCGTATTCGTACTGGCATACCGAACAAATATGCGTCGTCATAGTCATAAATAATCAACATTGCAATAATTTCTTATTTAACCAAGTTTCATCAATAGGTTAACGAAAAATATAAATTACTTAACTGATCTTGAGCTGGTTCTGCTTTTGGAGCGTTTTTTCTTGATTGTCAATGATCTAGATCACACCAGACCAAATTAATTTAAGCCAGACTTGGGGAAAACACTATATTCGATAATTCATTCTATTCTGTATATGAAATTTTTATTGCTGAGGGTACTGCTACTTTCCCGCAGGAAAGATCGAGGTTTTACCTTGCCGATGGTTATTGGGATTGGACTGATTATGGTTTTATTGAGCTCAATCAGTCTAGTTCAGTCTAGTGAGGAAAATCTAATTGCCATCTCAAAAGTGCAATCATCCACTTCTGTAGCAATGGCAGAATTGGGAATAGCAAGATATCGGGAATTACTTAATAATAATCGAGTTTTAGCAGTTAACAGTTTGAATAATTGGGTTAACGTAAATGACGAGACTTGTAATGTGATAACTGACGCTGCGAACGACGATGATGGGTGGGCAAATACGGATGACTGGAGACCTGTTACCATCGATGAAACTGCGCTTATTCCCCCGACTGACCTTAACAACGATGGAAATATCACAAATAATCTGGCAATAGGTAGTTATAGAATAGTTGACTACAGATTTCAGAATGACAATGATCCGAGTGACGACGATAAGCGTGATGATGACGGCAACTATGAGGATCTGGGGGAAGACGGGATATTTGATCAAACTAGTGATGCTGCCAATCCATTTGGGCCAAGAGGAATTTTAGCTGTTCAAGGACAGGATATTAATGGTAGTGTGGCTCAAATCCAGGTCACAATACCAATAGGGGTAAATACAGAGGATTTAGATTCCCTAGATCCGGGAATTTGGATTCATCAAAGTGCCGAGCCCAACCTAGGAACCATCAATAGAGTTGATAATTCATTGGTCATTAACGATTTAGGAAACTTGGTATTCTACAGAACAACGACAGGAGACAATATGTGCACTGACGTTGCTGGTCCTGAAGATGCTAGAGAACCTCGTGATTTGCCTCCTTTGGCAGTTCTGCCTGCTGTTGTCAATAATATTGCAGCTGATATTACCGGTGATGGTGCTTTTGATATTGTTGACAATGAGTTGATTCTTGGACAACCTTCAGGTGCTTCTGCCGCAAATCCTAATTTAGATGCTGATGGTATTGAGCGTTATTACTATCAAATCCCTGTTGGCGGAAATTTGAATGTGACAGCGGGAGAAAGCTTGTTGTCTGACGGTAATGCAAGGGTAGTTATAGTCGTTAATGGAAATTTAGATATCGATGGTGCTGCTGGTAATGTGCATGTTGGCAATACCAGCGACAAGATATTTATTGGTAATATCAACGACGGTAACCTTGTGGCAAACCCTTTTTACGCTAAATCTAATTATCTAGAAATCCATGTCAATGGAGACGTCAATTTAAGTGGTGATGGTGACTTATATATCAATGGATTAATTAGGGCGACGGGGACTGTTAATATTACCGGTAGTCCGAACATTAATCTTCGTGGTTCAATCTGGGCTGAAGATTGGGACAATGGTGGCGGGACTGTCAATCTTATTAGAGAGGCTGATTATGATGACTACAAATTCTACAGTATTGTCCCCCAAAGAACTCCAAGACCATTAACATTTGCTCCTACTGGATGGGAACAACAACAGGTAACTAATTAAGGATAAGTAACTAATTAACAGGAGGGTAACTAAATGATGTGGCAAAAAATAATTTTACAATCTAAGAAGAATTCATCTGATAAGGGTTTTCTGACCATAGAAATTATCGTTGCAACTCTTGTTGCTTTCTTTTTTCTGATGTTTTCTCTTCAAGCTTTAGCAGCAGCTATGCTGATGAAATTTCAGGCACAGCAAGATCAAAGAGCCGACAATTTAATTCAAGAAGATATTGAAAGACTTGGTGGTTTAAGTAGATCATTGACCTTGGGTCTTGATGCTCAATTAGCAGCTGATTTGCCGACTGCTTGCAATGTTGATATTTTTGCAAACGGTTATGCTTTTGCTCTGCTTAATTCTATTCCAGCAGAATTTGCTAATGGCGCACCTGCGCTAGATACTCCATTATTAGATGATGTTGTGGGCGGAGTAGAATTAAGATTATCTCGAACTGCATTAGGTGGTAATAGTGTTGCGCCTCATCAGACTTTGGGAATTTATTATCGAGTCATAAGTAGTAATAATAATGTTTTTGATGATGGCGACGATGTTGAGGTTGCTAATCGCTACGTAGAGATAATTCCCGATGAAGCATTAAGATGCCCATAATGGTTTTGTTTCAAAAGATAAGATGGGAATTATAGATCTCTGAGGGGAAGACTAGGCGCTCAGACCAAGCTTGACAATAGGCGATCGCCTAAGTCACCCAATCATTTCCCATAATTATAATTATCAATTATCGGCTAATCCTTAATATATAAGCACCTTTTCCGCCTTGATCATAAGCATTAACAATTAAACGATAAGTCCCAGCATTAGGAATCGTCACCTGTAACTGAGAATTGCTATTATTTTCATTAATATCGTCATTTTGCTCTAATATATTGCCTTCTTCATCCATAATTGCTAAAAATGTGTCAAAATCTACACTCTCTAAGCTAATTACAAAGGATTCTCCTGCTTTGACGGCTAAAGGGTAAGAGTCATAGAAGCTTCCGTCATTGGGAATGACTTTATCTCCTTCTTCTAAAAAACCTCTTTCTATTTTGTCAATTATAAGAGAATTACTTGGTTGCGAGTTCGATGCTAAAGGAGTAACGTTTTCATCTTCAGTAGTATTGGGTTCTAGAATATTTTCTTCGATTGGCTGTTTTTCTGGAGCTACGCTGGTTGCTTGATTGGTTTCTTGACCCGCAGGTTCTGTGATGTCTGGAGCGATCTCTGCTACGGGATTCTCCACAATTGAGTTGGGAGTTTCCGCTCCTGGGTCAGGGGATGAATCCTCATTAACTACAAGCTCTTCGGTGGGGGAAATCTCTTCTTGATTTCCGGCGTAGGCGATCGCGCATATTTGCTGATACACGAGGTCTTCCCGACAAGATATGCCGACTTCTTGATTGCGATCGCTAAAAATTGCCAACCGGTGGCGGCGATCGCGAAATCCATCATCGACCACTAGCTGCATAACTATAGCTTCGGCTGTTACTTTCCCATAACTAATATTCTGGGGGCGAGACTCTCGCCGATTTTCACTATTAGTATCCGCGATCGGGGTTAATTGCTCCTTGGCGGCAATCTCTACAACTTCCGAATAAGTTAAGGGACTCAAAGGAGTTTGCTGGCGCACAAAAGTAATTGCCTCCTCTAAAGCTTGCAATCCTTTATTAGTTCTGATGGGTTTTTCCCCTGGCAATTTCAACATTATGCCGTCGTAATACTGTTTTTGTTCTTCCAACCAATCAGCATAATCACTTGGGCTTTCGCGAGCCCGATTGATTTGGGTAGTAATGTTATTTTCTAGAGTGGCTATAGACGCAGCTTCATTTTGGGCTATTCTTAAACCCTTGGGAGATAACAATATATTGCCTGTCATGGCATGAGAGGTTTCAACCTCGGCAATCGCAGTATGACCAACATTGTTAAAACCACTTAAAAATATAATAGTGAGGAAAGATATTTTACTAAAAGTGTAATGAAAACTCATTTTATTCATCAATAATTACTCCCGATTGACTAGGGAATGTTGGATTTACTAAACCTTGCCCCAAAAGTTTAATCTACATATTTATAATTTGCTAAATTTTGGTGGCATTGCAAAACTCCAATAAAAAAGGTGACAGGAATCATAGTAAAAAATGTTCCCCATCACCATCAATTATTCAATAATTATTAATTATTTATCAACTCTCTTCCTGTTCCCAAGTTGGAACATTGCTATCAGAATCCGACTTCGAGCCATCTTCTTCAGGATTTAATCCAGTGTAAGCTCTAGCAGTCTGATCATCGAGAATAACATTCTCGTCATCCTTCAAATTATTATAAGGTCGCAAAGACGATGGTTCAGGGCTAACTGGATTGACAATTGTTTCTTCTCCTCCCACTCGATAGCTATCTAATTCTCCACCACCATAACCGTAGAGAGAACCGTTACGAGGTAGGGGATTCTCAATTTCTCCACCACCCCTGAAGACTCCTGGTTCTTCATGGGTATTGAAACCAGTTCCAGCAGGAATCAAGCGACCGATAATAACATTTTCCTTGAGTCCTCGAAGCCAATCAGATTTGCCTTCGATCGCCGCTTCAGTTAGTACACGAGTAGTTTCTTGGAAGGAAGCTGCTGAAATAAAGCTATCAGTATTCAAAGAAGCCTTGGTAATTCCCAAAAGCAATGGCGTATATTGAGCAGGAGCACCTCCTGTAATCGACATGGCATCATTCACCTGTTCGATTTCTCGTAAAGCAACTAATTCTCCAGGCAGCATAACGGTGTCTCCACCATCATCAATTCTTACTTTAGAGGTCATTTGACGGACAATCACCTCAATATGTTTATCAGAAATATCAATTCCTTGACTCTGGTACACAGATTGCACCCCAGTTACCAAGAAAATTTGAGCTTTTTGTAAGCCAATCAATGCGGCTTCATAACAACCTTTAGTCTCTAAATGGTAATTAAAGAACACTTCCAGAATCTGATGGGGATTAGCTGGCCCGTCAGTAAGCATTTCTCCGACTCCAACCTTTTGTCCATCCGCTACAAGCGCGTTTTGACTGGGGCTAACGGGATAATCGGTAATTGTCCCATCCTCTTCAATAATTTTGATATCTACGGTTTCCCCTTCTTCGTAGACAACTTGACATTCTCCAGGACGGCGACTGAGAATACAACTTTCTTTGGGTTTACGGGCTTCTAGGAGTTCTTCAATTCGAGGCAGACCCTGAATAATATCCCCTGTTTTAGAGCGCTCAAAAACCAATAGTACTAAATTATCTCCTCTTTGTACCAAATCCCCATTGTCAATATGTAAAACCGCACCAGCGGATACTCGATAAGGACGGGCATGGCGAATGACTGCGGTGGTTTTTCCTGCGGCATTTTCCTTGAGTTCTAAGAGCTGCCCTGATTCTTCTAAAGAAAAGCCTGGGGCAATTTCACTTCCTGACACCAATAATGTCCCTTCGTCATGGATACATTCACTTTTGGGAATGTCGAGATCATAGGAAACTTGATCCACCTCACGAACTACTAGAACCCGCCGGATGGCTTCCCCTGCTTCACGAATACCTCTAACCGTTCCTGATGAGCGACAAATAATTTCAGTACGAGCAATCGTTTCCCCTCTGGCAATTTCTTGTCCATCTGTCACTAAAACCCTAGTTTCAATATCGCCACTATGGGGATCAGCATCGGTATCTCTGCGTAATACCAGAGCTTCAATAATTACCATTTGCAATCTTTGAATCTCAGGATCTTCGGGGTCTGGTTTAAGCTCTATGTCAGCACTCAAATTAGGAATTACGTCAATATCATCAGCCGAATCGATTTCCAGGGTCAATTGCGTACTCAACAAAGATACACCACTAACCGATTTAACCCTCTCTCCATCTTTATAGAATATTCTTTGGAGCGATCGCAGTTCAATTTGACGACCATCTTGGTTATTAATCGAAGCTTGTGACGGCACAGCAGGCTTGTCAGCTACCTTAAATTCTTGCACTGGGCGCAATAACAGGGCAGCTCCTTCTGTGGTGTCCACAATTTCGCCATATTGAAGTTCTTCTACTGTAACTCCAGGTAAAACTTCACTCCCAGGTTGAACCAATTGCCCATCAAGTTTGGGATCAATCTCATCAAGCAGATGAACCGCTCCGGGTTTAATAATAATTTCTCGGAGAATATCATTTTTCTGAACAACTTCCACAACACCAGATGATTGAGCAAAGATATCCTTGACAACCTCGGTTCCTGCTTCCACAAATTCCCCATCTTCAACTATCAACAAGGAAATATCTTTGTTGACTTCGTGACTTTCCTCGGGAATCCAAAGTAAAGAACCACCTTTGGTAATTTCATAACCTTGTTTGCGCCCACCTTTACCGATTTCTAGGCCGCCATATTTGAGGATGCCGCCAGTTTCTGTTTCATAGCGATCGTCAATTAATTCCGCTACTACCTGATGATTTTGAACCTTGGTTCCCGGTGTAGTTTTCAGTAAGAAATCTTGACCATCAGCAGTGCTAATAATATAGGATTCTCGACCACTATCACTTTCAACCTTGACTTCTGAGCTATCTAATAACACAGAAGCCGTAATAACCTCAATTTCTCTGGTATTAGAAACCACCCGAACTACCCCACCATTGGAGGTAACAAGTTTAGTTTGAGCGAGAATATCCCCTGGATTAACTTGATCTCCGTTCTGAACAACAGGTTCGGCTCCCGGCAATAAATTATAGACTTCTCCAGATAATACCCAGAGTAAACCCGAATTTTTTGCTACTTTTGTCGTATTGCCTTGGCGATCAGTTTTTTCATCGGGAATTAAGTTCGCAAACAAAACTTCCCCTGCCAAATTAGAAGTTACGTCTTTGGTGGCTTTTTCCGTAGATTTCTTCACCGATACCTTGGCGACTTCGACCAGCAATTGATCTTTTGTTACCAACTCTCCTTCCTTGACGTAGAGATAGGAACCGGCTGTCAAGGGATAGGAGATTTTCTTGCCTTTTTTGGGCGCGAGAACTAAATTACCAATAGTTTCGACTTGCTCTCTCTCATCTCCATGACGAGTCCGTACTTTACGAGTGCTTAAACCTTTAGCAAATTCTATGGTGCCATCTTTTTCAGCTTTAATTTGTCGAGCAACTTCTCCTGTAAAAACCCCTCCTGTGTGGAAAGTCCTCATGGTGAGCTGAGTTCCCGGCTCTCCAATAGATTGTGCGGCAATAATACCAACAGCTTCTCCCATATCAACGATTTTGCCATGGGCCAAACTCCAGCCATAGCAACATTGACAAACAGAACGAGCTGCCTCACAAGTTAAAGGCGAGCGGACAATTACTGAGCTACAGCGATCGCCAATCTCTTGGGCTAAATCACCGTCAATATTTTGATTGCGTTTGGCAACAACCTCTTTGGTTTCAGCATCGAGGGCATCTTCAGCCAATACCCGACCTAAAAGACGATTCTCCAGGGGAATCAACGTGCGATCGCCATCTTTCATGGCTTCGATAAAAATACCCCTGGGTGTTCCACAATCGACTTCGCGAACAATGACATCTTGAGACACATCTACTAGACGACGGGTCAAATATCCAGAATCGGCGGTGCGTAAGGCCGTATCAACTAAACCCTTCCTGGCTCCATAAGAAGAAATAATATACTCCGTAACCGTTAACCCTTCACGGAAATTAGTTTTGATTGGCAAATCGATAATTTCGCCTTGAGGATTGGCCATCAAACCACGCATGCCGACCAGCTGACGCACCTGAGATAGGTTACCCCGAGCCCCGCTGAACGCCATCATATAGACTGAATTCAGAGGATCAGTAGCTTTAAAGTTAGTGACCACTTCATCCTTAAGATTTTCAGAAGTACCATTCCAAGTATCAATAACCTTCTGAAAACGTTCTACTTCTGTGATTTCTCCCTTAGCATAACGAGCTTCGGTTTTTTTAATTTCCACTTCCGCAGCTTCTAGTAGCTGCTGTTTGATTGGGGGAATTTTGAGATCATCAACGCTGATTGACACTCCCGCTCGTGTTGCGTAACGGAAACCCATTTCTTTAAGCTCATCTGCCATGGTCGCGGACTTGGCTGAACCATGATTGGTAAAGGCCCAGGCCATAAGTTTTTTGAGACGACCTTTATCAACAATGCGATTATAAAATTTCATTTTAACTCCCAATCTATGTTTCCCTAAATACTTAATCCTAATGAACTAAAAAATACCCCTAAGATACAGGCTCAAGTGCATCTTGAATAGTTTTGTTATAGATGATTCTTCCCATAGTAGTATTTACATATTGAGATAATGGTTTCCCCTCAGCTGATTCTCTGACTAAGCGCTGACGATAATATTTTAGAATACTGCCATCTGCCAATTCTTCCTGTTCGACAACCTCAGTGTCTGGTTGGGCAGTTTCTACTTCGCCTTCATAACGTACCCAGACAAAAGCATGCAAATCAATTTGACCTTGTTCAAAAGCTTTAACTGCATCTTCTAAACTGCCAAACTTCCTGCCTTCTCCCCGAGTTGCCTGAGGATTCTCAGCAGTTAGATAGTAGCAACCCAGTACCATATCCTGAGAAGGCGCGACAATTGGCCTGCCAGTCGCTGGAGACAAAATATTATGACAAGCCAGCATCAATAATCGCGCTTCAGCTTGAGCCTCTAGAGACAAAGGAACATGAACTGCCATTTGGTCGCCATCAAAGTCAGCATTGAATGCTGGACAAACCAGGGGATGGAGTTGAATTGCCCTACCTTCTACGATAATCGGCTCAAATGCCTGAATACCTAGGCGGTGCAATGTGGGTGCACGGTTGAGCATTACAGGGTGACCAGTAATAACTTCTTTTAAAACTTCAAAAACCTGGGGCTCCGACCGTTGGATCATTTTCTTGGCCGCCTTAATATTATTCACCATGCCACTTTGAATCAAGCGGTGAATTACAAAGGGTTGAAATAGCTCAATTGCCATTTCCCGCGGAAGCCCACATTGGTAAATCTTAAGTTTGGGCCCCACCACAATTACAGAACGGCCTGAATAATCAACCCGTTTTCCTAACAAGTTTTGACGAAAACGACCTTGTTTTCCTTCAATAATGTCAGAAAGGGATTTCAGCGGTCGATTATTAGCTCCCACAACAGTGCGTCCTCGACGACCATTATCAATGAGAGCATCCACTGCTTCTTGCAGCATTCGTTTTTCATTCCGCACAATAATTTCCGGAGCCAGAATCTCCTGCAATCTAGCCAAGCGATTATTGCGGTTAATCACCCGACGATAAAGATCATTGAGATCGGAAGTTGCGAACCTGCCGCCGTCTAATTGCACCATAGGGCGCAAATCAGGTGGTATAACAGGAATTACATTAAGAACCATCCATTCTGGACGAGCCCCAGTGGCAATGAAATTATCAATTACCCGCAATCTTTTAATTAACTTGGCTCTTTTTTGGCCCTTAGCTTCGCTAATATTTTCTCGTAGTTGTTCAGCTTCTGTTTCCAATTCAACTTCTTCTAAAAGCCTTTGAATCGCCTCAGCTCCAATGCCAACCTCCACGCCAATCAGGTCAGAATCTTCGCTATAGAGTTGCTCCTCAATTTCGATCCACTGATCTTCAGTTAAAAGTTGCTTACAGGAAAGATTCTGCGCATTGCCTGGATCTAATACAACATAAGCATTGAAATAGACAATCTGCTCAACATCTCGCAAGGGCATGTCAAGGATGATACTGAGATAGCTAGGAATCCCTTTGAGATACCAAACATGAGTCACAGGAGCCGCTAGCTTAATATAACCCATGCGATGGCGGCGCACCCTAGATTCGGTAACCTCTACCCCGCAACGCTCACAAACAATTCCTCGATGGCGAACTCTTTTATACTTGCCACAATGGCATTCCCAGTCCTTAGCGGGGCCAAAAATGCGCTCGCAAAACAAACCGTCCATTTCCGGTTTTAGAGTACGGTAATTAATTGTTTCGGGTTTGGTAACTTCTCCGACAATTTGTCCATTGGGCAGACTCCTCTCTCCCCATTGACGAATTCTTTCTGGAGAGGCAATGCCAATTTTGACGTAATCAAAGCGTTGTTCTTGTTGGTTTCTCATTTTTGCAGAAGGTATCGGTTAGGAATCAAACAAAGGAAGTCTAGAAAGCAAGAGAGTCAGGAAAAAATAGCCATATTGTCCCTTAATGCTGGGAAGTTCCCTGGGAGATTAAAAATCTCACAATCGAGAAATTAATCATTTTCAAGCTTCTTCTTGTAAATCATCTTTGGTTAAAGATTCATAGGTTGGTCTATTGGGGGTACGGCGAGGAGTATCTGCCATCAAATTAACCTCGATATCACGACTATTGCCATCTTCTAAGTTTTCCAATTTATGCACCGCAATATCTAATCCCAACGACTGCAACTCTCTCATCAGTACTTTGAAAGATTCAGGAGTCCCAGGACGAGGAATTGGTTTACCCTTTACGATCGCATTAAGGGCTTCATTTCTCCCTTGCATGTCGTCTGATTTGACGGTTAAAAGTTCCTGCAAAATATAAGCTGCGCCATAGGCTTCTAGGGCCCATACTTCCATTTCTCCAAACCTTTGACCACCTTGTTGTGCTTTACCGCCAAGAGGCTGTTGGGTTACCAAAGAATAAGGCCCCGTAGAACGAGCATGGATCTTATCATCCACAAGGTGAACTAGTTTCAACATATAGGCTTTGCCCACTGTCACAGGACGATCAAAAGCCTCCCCAGTACGACCATCAAATACTTTAATTTTTCCGGGGTTATTTTGGTCAAAAACCCATTTCTTCCCTGGTTTACGAGAGGATTCGGCAATTTTGCCATGCACTGTCGCCAAAGAAGTCTCTTTGCCATACATTTCATCAAAGGGCATTATTTTAAATCTCATCCCCAGATTTTCCCCTGCCCAGCCCAGAAGACATTCGTAAACTTGACCGACATTCATCCGTGATGGCACCCCAAGAGGATTGAGCACAATATCTACTGGACTACCATCCGGCAGATAAGGCATATCTTCAATTGGTAGGATACGAGAAATAATACCCTTATTGCCATGGCGACCGGCCATTTTATCCCCAACTTGAATCTTCCGCTTCTGGGCTACATAAATTCTGACGACCATATTGGCCCCAGGGGGTAGTTCATCTCCTTGTTCTCGGGTAAAGACCCTCACGTCAACAACGCGACCTTTTTCTCCATTGGGCACTCGTAGCGAATTATCTCGCACATCTCGGGCCTTTTCGCCAAAGATAGCTCGCAATAATTTCTCCTCAGGAGGCTGATCTGATTCTCCTTTAGGAGTAACCTTGCCGACCAGGATATCGCCTGCTTCCACCCAGGCCCCAATATGAATAATTCCCCGCTCATCGAGATTGCGAAGCGTATCTTCTCCTACATTGGGAATTTCTCTAGTAATTTCTTCAGGGCCTAATTTGGTTTGTCTGGCTTCAATTTCGTATTTTTCAACGTGAATACTGGTATAGTAATCCTCATAAACCAGTTTTTCACTTATGAGAATCGCGTCTTCATAGTTGTACCCTTCCCACGGCATATAGGCAACGGTGACATTCTGGCCTAGGGCAAGCTCCCCTCCTTCTGTGGAAGAACCATCTGCAAGTACTTGTCCAGGAACTACATCTTCACCAACATAAACTAAAGGACGTTGATTGAGACAAGTATCTTGATTAGAACGCTGATATTTTTGCAGTTTATAAATCATCTCCTGTCCTGGAGCTGGAGCATGAGGATCGTTCTCTCCCTCAGAAACTCTTACTCTGACAACTTCAGCATCAACATAACTCACAATGCCATAGGTACGAGATACTACGACCATTCCCGAATCTCGGGCAGCCTGTGCTTCTAATCCTGTGCCGACCAGAGGGCGTTCGGGACGCAACAGAGGAACTGCTTGACGCTGCATGTTAGAACCCATAAGAGCTCGGTTAGCATCATCATGTTCTAAGAAAGGAATCATGCTAGTTGCTACTGAAACAATTTGCACAGGAGAAATAGCAACATAATCTACTTCTTGAGAACTGCAAGTAGAAAATTCCTGACGATAACGAATTGGAATGGTCTCACCTAAAATATAACCATCAGCGTCTGTGGGAATATCTCCAGGGGCGACCCGCAAATCATCTTCTTCATCAGCAGTTAGATAGACAGCATCTTGATCTCGCAAGACCTTACCATCTTTAACTGGATAATAAGGTGTGGCAATAAACCCATAGGGAGTTACTTTGGCATAAGTCGCTAAGGAGCCGATCAACCCGGCATTAGGTCCTTCGGGTGTCTCTACAGGACAAATTCGACCATAGTGAGAGGGATGAATATCCCGAACGGCAAATCCTGCTCTTTCTCTAGTTAATCCTCCTGGCCCTAAAGCAGACAAACGACGTTTATGGGTTAATTCTGCTAGGGGATTGGTTTGATCCATAAACTGGGATAGTTGGGACGAACCAAAGAATTCCTTAATGGCTGCGACTAAGGGTTTGGGGTTGACCAAAGCGGCTGGAGTCAGACTATCAGCCTCACTAACAGTCATTCGCTCACGAATGATTCTCTCTAAACGGTTTAGACCCACTCTGACTTGGTTTTGTAACAACTCACCTACGGAGCGAACCCGACGATTACCTAAGTGATCGATATCGTCAGTATTTCCTGAGTCAAATTCCAAGCCAATTAAATAATCGATCGCGGATAAAATATCGGTAGGAGTCAGGACACGTAAAGTGTCTGCGACAGTTAAGCGAAGTTTCTTGTTGAGTTTGTAACGACCAACTTTGCCTAAATCATAGCGTTTGGAATCAAAAAACCGCGATTCTAAAAGTTGCTGTCCGCCATTAACAGTTGGGGGTTCCCCAGGGCGCAATTTCCGATATAGTTCGAGCAAAGCCTCTTCTTCACTGGGATTGCCTTCTTTATCTAGGGTTTTCTGATAAAAGTCGGGATGACGTAAACCATCCATGATTTCGTTGTCACTTAACCCGATCGCCTTCAGCAATACTTGGGCTGACAATTTACGTGTTTTATCGATTCTGACCCAGACTAATCCATTTTTGTCAGTCTCGAATTTCAACCAAGCTCCTCGGTTAGGAATTAAAGAAGCAGAATAGGTTCGACGACCATTTTTATCAGTTTCTGCTTTGTAATAAACCCCAGGAGAGCGCACGATCTGGTTGACAATTACCCGCTCTGCACCGTTAATAATGAAAGTCCCGCGATCGGTCATTAAAGGCAGATCCCCAATGAAAACTTCCATCTCATTGATTTCACCGGTTTCTTTATTGATCAGACGAGTCGGGACGTACATTTGTACGTTATAAGTACTATCTCTTCGCTTAGCTTCGTCTACATGATATTTTGGCTCCTTGAGGCGATAATTTTCGCCCAAAAAATGTAACTCATATTTTCCGGTATAATCGGCGATTGGAGAAAAACTATTGAGCTCGTCTATCAATCCTTGTTCTAGAAACCAACGGAAGCTAGAACGTTGAATTTCAATCAAGTCGGGAAGAAGAGTATGAGATAGATTGGTCATGGGGATTTTTGTGCTTTGGTTTTTGGCTTATCTAGAATAGAGTTGCTAAAAGCTAGCAAGAATCTGACTGTGCTAGCTGATTAAGAATCTCTATGTTCTGAATTGTTAATTGAGTTTTAGTTAGAGATTTCAGCCAGTATCTGGAGTTTGAACCGAGAAAAACTTTTTACTACTGAAGTTGAGTAAGAACAACCTTGACAGTCATGAACAATTATAAAAATTTTAATTAAGTTTAATATCAAAAAGCTCACAGGCATTACTGGTGGTTTGATGAGCAATTATGTCAGAAGAAACCCCCCTTAAGTTTGCCAGACATTCGGCCACATAGGTAACATAGGCTGGTTGATTCGGCCTCTTGCCTCTTTTCGGTACAGGGGCTAAAAAGGGACAGTCGGTCTCGATGAGCAAGCGATTATCAGGGACTATTTTAGCGGACTCTTTAATTTGGTGAGCATTTTTAAAAGTCACTGTGCCGCTAAAACTAATATAAAACCCAAGATCTAAAAACCAGGAGGTTTCTTCTGGCGTTCCACCCCAACAATGCATTACTCCTTTAACAGTGCCGAACTCATCGACAAAAGCCTCAATTTGCTCTTTTAAACTTAGAGCAGCATCCCGGCAATGAATTATTACTGGCTTATCTAGTTCTTGGGCAATTGACAGTTGGGTTTGTAATGCTAATTTTTGTTGTTGGGCATTGTCGGCCTTATAAAAATCCAAGCCAGTCTCTCCAATAGCAACCACCCGATCATCAGACCCAGCTAATTTTCTTATTTGTTGACCAGTTTGTTTGTCCCATTTATGAGCATCCAATGGGTGCAAACCAACTGCAAACGACAATTCAGGGAATTTATCTGCTAGAGATTGAATTCCCTGAAATTCACTTGGTTCTACACATGAATGTACTAAATGGACTACCCCTGCTTCTTGCCAACTCTTGCGGAACGAACTGAGATCTCCCTGGAAAACATCAAAGTTGATGTGAACATGGGTATCAATTAATTGCATAAGCTCAGGTATTTATGTATTTTTAGACCTAAATCTAGCGCCTTCCAGTCTAGTCCTGGGAGTCGGGGGACTTCAATGCGATTGCAGATGAACTCCCAAAACCCGTTTTAGGAAGCAACTGCTACTTTTGCGACAGCTCTAGCGATCCGAGATTTCTTTCTGGCACCGTTGTTCCGATGGAGAACTTTTCGCTTAACTGCTTTATCAATTTTGCTATAGGTCGCCGACATAGTTTCTTGCACTACCGCCATATTTTCTGGAGTAGGTTCTGCTGCATAACTATCGACCGCAGTTAAGGTTTTTTTGATGAGGCTTCTTAATGCAGATTTATAAGCCTTATTACGCAGTCTATTACGCTCTGCGATCGCGATTCGTTTAATTGCTGATTTCGAGTTAGCCACAGTTTTTTTCTACAGAAGAATCTTCTTTGTTAATAATTAGTAATTTTATCAATAAATCAGAATTCTCATCATAACAGAATTGAAGAATTTGCGTCAATCAATTTTTCTTTTCGACCACCCTGGCCTGATAAACAGGTAAGTCGAACCAAAATGTGGTCCCAACCCCCACAGAACTCTCAATATGAACTCGACTATTATGCTTATCGATAATGTTTTTGACGATCGAAAGACCTAGGCCAGTTCCTTCTAAAGTATGTACTCGATTCTCTACGCGAAAAAAACGCTCAAAAATTGCTTCTTTATCTTCTTTGGGAATCCCAATTCCTGTGTCTGCAACCTCAATCCTTACTTGGGAAGCTTCTCCCTCATTTGGGGTCTGATAAGCACGAAGTGTTATTTGCCCTCCAGATTCTGTAAATTTAAGCGCGTTACCAACCAAGTTAGTAAATACCTGCAAAAGGAGATCGTAATGGCCTAAAACCTGGGGAACAGAGTCTTTGATATCCTTAATCAGCTCAATCCCTTTATCCTTAGCATTTAGTTGATGAGTCCTGATCGTTTGCTCTATGGGCTGCACTAAATCTACTGCTGTTAAATTATAGGTATGAGAAGATTCCAAGCGAGATAAATCGAGAACATCATTGACTAAGCGAGTCAGGCGGTCCGTCTCATGGTTTGCCGTGTCAAGAAATTCTTTTCGCTGTTCTGGAGAAAGATCTTCTCCATATTCTGACAAAGTCTCTATAAAAGATTTTATATTAAACAAAGGGGTTCTTAGTTCGTGAGATACATTGCTAATGAATTGGCTTTTGGCGTCATTCAGTTCAGCTTCACGGGTAATATCTTGCACCGTGATCGCAATTCCCCTGATATGTTCGCGATCGCGGGTTCCGATGGTCGCGCGATCGCGATCTAAAACCTGACTCAATAAGACTCTCACTGTGCGTTTTATGGGTTTATGCAGCGTAATGCGAAATTCATCACCTACAGGAAAATTCTCTTCGGAGCCCGAATTCGGCAAAACGAGAGGGCAATGGGACTCGCTGTTTGGCGCAATATTATTTTCCTGATTGTCCAAAATATAGCTATCTGCGACCATTTGATATAATGGCTTGGTTATTTTAATTGTTAATTCTGAAGGCAAATAATGCAGGACATTTTGCCTAATAACACTATTATCTTTCCAGCCAAAAATTTCCCTTGCTGTCGTGTTAGCCAAAATAATTCTTAAGTTGGTATCAATTAAAACCGCCCCATCAGCTATCGTTGAAACTAAGGTCTCTAATTTGGCTTTTTCCGAGGTTAATTCTTCAATATTCTGCTCTTCATATTTTTCTAGTCGTTCGGCCATTAAATTAAAACTAGCAATCAATTCCCCCAACTCCCCTCTTAAGGGCAAATCAATCCTTTGCTTGAAGTTTTTGGCCGCAATATTCCTGACTCCTACCAAAAGCTCGGTAATCGGCCTGGTGATCATCAAGGCATTAAAGACATTGCCCAGGATGACCATGGCCCAGATAGTGATAAAAACTGAAATAGTGACATCACGAGTTAGATTGGAGGAGGCAACTATAGTGGGATTGGGATTAATGCCAATGGCGACTACCCCTAAATATCTACTATCCTGATTTAGGGGGACAAAAACATCTGTAACTTCTCCTCCTGGGGTTAGATGCTGACGAATAAATGGCAGCGGGCTTTTTGGCTTGTAGTCATCGGGTAATTGAATACGACGTTCAATCGTGAGAGAATTCTTGACCTGCGCCCGGGAATAGGGGATCCCAAAAAAGATATGTCCTGTCTCATCGGCATACATAATATAGCTGACGCTGGACGTGCTACGAAAAAACCTCCCAGAAAACTGCGCTAGACCCGAAAAGTCTTCTTCTGCAATCATAGGGGCAGCATTGCCGGCAATTAACAGACCGAGGTCATTGCCAAAACGAGTATCATTAATTCGCGCATCTTCTTGGATTGTATTGACAGCCCAAAATGTCAGCCCACTCATGACTAGAGATACTACAAGAGTGGCAGCTGCCATAAGCTTAGTTTGAAGGGTAAACTCGGCCCACCAACTAGAGATCGCTTCTTTGATTTGGGAAATAATGCTCAAGAATTTGGCTATGCACTTTGACTAGAGACGTTTACAATATTACACATTGCACCTCCAGTTTACCAAGGACTATCCTAAAGATTTTCTGGAAAAGATTGCTATATTGATTATTGCTTAAAGCGGTGTCCAATATCTCGACGATAATAGAGACCCTCGAAAGTAATCGCCGACACCGCGGAATAAACTTTTGCGATCGCAGACTCAAAGTCATCCCCAATCGCAGTAATACCCAGAACTCTACCTCCATTAGTCAGCAATTGTGAGTTTTCCAGCTTTGTCCCGGCATGGAAAATCATGGCCTCGCGAATCGATTCGATCCCCGTGATCGCTTTGCCTTTCTCGTAGGCATCAGGATAACCACCAGATGAGGCCACGACACAAATAGCAATTCCTGGTTTCCAGGCCAAAGGAGGTTGCTCGGCCAATTTTTGTTGGGCGCAAGCGAGCATTAATTGCTCAAGGGGAGTCTCTAACAAGGGTAATACGGCTTGGGTTTCGGGATCGCCAAAACGACAGTTGAATTCAATAACTTTGGGTTCTCCCTGAGGCGTAATTATTAAACCCGCATATAAAATTCCTCGATAGTCAATACCTCGTTTGTTAAAAGCATCAATCGTCGGTTGCAAGACTTCGGTTTGGATCCTCTGCATTATTTCAGGAGTTACTAAAGGAGCAGGAGCATAAGCACCCATGCCACCAGTATTTTTGCCTGTATCTCCTTCGCCAATTCTTTTATGATCCTGAGCTGGCAGTAGAGGGATAATTGTCTGGCCATCAGTCAGCGCCAGGACAGAGGCTTCTTCTCCCACTAAAAAGTCTTCGATGACTAGGGTGTTAAAACCCTGGTTGAATAAGTCATCCACCGCAGCAATGGCAGATTCTAAATTCATCGCAACAATAACTCCTTTCCCAGCAGCTAAACTATCTGCTTTGACAACTATTGGTGCGCCTTCTTGCTTGATATAAGCTTTCGCTGCTTCTGCATCAGTAAAGGTTGCTGACTTGGCTGTGGGAATCCCTGCTTCTGCCATTAAATCTTTGGCCCAAGATTTACTAGCCTCAATTTGCGCCCCTGCCTTAACTGGGCCAAATACCAGAACATTGTTAGCTTGCAAATAATCGGTAATTCCTAAGGCCAAAGGGACTTCTGGCCCTACTACTACTAGGGAAATATCATATTCTTGTACGGCTTGAGCAATTGCTGGGAAATCATCTACAGCTAAATCAAGATTCCGACAATTTGCCATTGTGGCTGTTCCCCCATTCCCCGGAGCACAAAATACCTGCTGAACATTAGGCGATCGCAATAACGTACCAGCGATCGCATGTTCTCTACCGCCACTTCCCACAACTAATATATTCATTTCCTGTTTTCCTGTTTCCTAAAAATACAAATTTTCAATTAATTAAAAACCAGAGGCTGCGGTTTTTCAATGCCATAACCTTGAGCATAGTTAATTCCGATAGCCTGGATTTTTTGTAAAATTTCATCATTCTCAACAAATTCAGCTACTGTTTTAATATTCATAATCTGACTGATACTATTGAAACATTCTACGGTGGCATAATCTATGCGATCGCTTGCTATATTCTTGACAAAGCTACCATCAATTTTTAAGTAATCTATCGGTAAATTTTTGAGATAACTCAACGAACTCATGCCACTGCCAAAATCATCCAAGGCGATCGAACAGCCTATTGATTTTAGTTCTTGAATGAAAATTGCCGCATGATTGAGATTAGAAATTGCAGCGGTTTCTGTGATTTCAAAACAAATTGTTTGGGGCGCGATAAGATGATACCGGGTAAATTGTGCTTGAAGAAATAGCCGGAACTCTTTACTGTTAATACTTGTACCTGAGATATTGATCGCATACAGTTCTTTTGCCGGATTTGACCTGTGATTATTTTTTGATTGCAAATAGGCTTGGTAACTAGCTAAAAAATTACTAATCACCCAACGATCTATCATCGGCATAAGATTGTAGCGTTCCGCTGCAGGAATAAAAGCCTCAGGTGAAATTAACTTTCCTGATTCTCCTAGAAAACGCAGTAAAATTTCATGATGCTTGATCTGTACATCATCATCTAGCGCAATAATTTTTTGAGTATAAAGACAAAATCTGTTTTCCTGAATAGCGGAATTTAATCGGGCAATCCATTGTTTCTCTCGACGGCTTCTAGCTACTTCATGATCTTGCTGATGATAAATATGTACATAATTACGACCTTTTTCCTTGGCAACATAACAAGCAGCATCGGCCAAGCCCATTAAGCTAGCCAAATCTTCTGTATTTGATTCTATGGCGACCACTCCAATGCTGACTCCGATCTTAAAAACTTGGTTATTCCAAGTAAACCGAAATTTTTTAATTAATTTTCGCAAGTCATTGGCAATCTTTGCGGCCATTTCTAAAGAGCATTGGTGAAGCAACAGGCCAAATTTATCGCCCCTCAAACGGGCAAATACATCAGAATCGCGAATTCTCTGACTCAATAAGATTGTTACTTGTCGCAGCAATTCGTCTCCCGCTTTATGTCCACAGGTATCATTAACAATTTTGAATTGATCTAAATCTAGACAACAGAGAATATGATTAGATTCTTGAGGGGTAAACTTGGCGATCGCCTCAGCTAATTTCTCTTCAAAGCTCTGCCTGTTATATAACCCGGTTAGGCTATCATAATTTGCTGGACAGGGTAGCTTATCAACTGTTTTAGGAGACACACAAACATTTTGCTCTTCCAACAGGGTCAGTGATTTTTTTAAGGTCTTAATAGTTTCATATAGCCTTGGCAGGTTGAGAATAATATTAATAGTTTCTTCTCGAATTATCCCGACCAATCTTTCATTATCATCAACTATGGGTAAATGTTGGATCTGATGTAGACGAAAAATAGATATTACTTGATAAACGTCTTGAAAATCATCTCTTTTGAGAGTTATTAGCTGCGATGTCATAACTTCTGCCACTCTTGTCTGAGCTAAATCTATCTCGCATGAGACTAATTTCATAAGATCTTTTGCTGTTAAAATCCCGACCAAAACAACACTATCAATTACTAATATATAACTAGAATGAAATGCTTTATCCTGTTTTTTTTCATTCATCCTAGAGATTGCATTAATAACAGATTTCTGAGGTGAGATAGTTAGGGGACTAGGTTCAATAATATCTTCTAACTTAGGCAAATCTACATAGTCAGTATCTCTCATAAGCAAAGCATTAAATTTTCTTTGTTAATTTTTTAAAAATACTTCTGCGAAACATTATAAAGATTTAGAAAAGATAGCAACTTTTCCTGATTACCCCGTAAATACCGACAAACTAGCATTTAACAATAATTAAAAAGCTATAAATTAAGACTTATCGCCTATTGCTTATTACTATTAATTTGCAATATTCTTCCTGAGATATTTTTTTTGCTGACAACGCTTTTTACTTCTTTTGTTTAACGCAAATTATAGTCCAAATTCGTATAAAATAATAGCCTTAATCTTCAATTACAAGAATTAGCACTATTGGCTATTTTTTGCACTCAAACAGCCACAAGGTATTAAGCTATTATTTTTTAGTTTAAAAGCATAAATTTTCTAGGCCCGAATAATTATATTTTCAATTTTATTGGTGCTTGTTTAATAACATAAAATTAATTTTTAATAGTATATGAAGCGTTAAGATAGTAGCTCTTAGAAAGCTTGATTCCTGCATATTGTGAAATGAGCAATCGTAACTTAAAAGTAGAATTTCACTTTTCTCTATAGTTATGAGGTCTTGATCTATGGCTAGCAACAATCTGCCAACACAACAGAGTTCTGGCAAAGTTAATACCCGTTTTAGTTTAGTTAACAGTCTCCTAGCTTATCCTGATCGCGTAACCACTATTTTGGAGGATCATGAGGAGATGCTCGATTATGCCCTGGTTCAGTTACTAGAAAATATTTCTGAATACATGAAAATGCAAAATCGTTTTAACACAGCTCATTTTCTAAATACACTCACTAATCAGATTCAGCAGAATTTGGATTGCCATAGACCAAATTGACAAAAAAAACGAGGTCTTTTCAGACCTCAAACGAGTAAAATTTATTTTTTATATGATTGCTTAGCTTATGCCAAACCAGTATTAGTATTTTTTATGCCTGTAGCTAGTTCCACCTTAATAATTTTGCCACCCATTTTCATGATTCTTTGTTGTTCACGAAACCAGTTATCAAAAGGAACTAGTTTGGTAAAGTAAGTATTCTGCAATTCCCGTTGAGTACGAATTCTTGTTTGACTGGGAACACAAGCTGTGACTTTAAATAGACGCATAGATTGATTTCTCCTGAATATTAATTTTTGAAAACCAAAATTCGGGAGTCAAAAGTCAATACTAGATCATTAAAACTTTGTTTTTCTTTCGCGCCCGAAAGACTCAGCTCATAAGAACTAGCACTCACTCTAGACATCCCGAATTGGGTGTTTGCTTTTACCGCAAACTTATTGATTCTCTTGGGTTAAGCAATTAGCTCAAGCCAGAGCAAATATAGTCAAGATAAACGCCCATCTCTTTACCAGCAGCATCACCAACTAAACCAGCGGTAACTTCTTTCATGGACTGGATAGCCTGCACAGTAGTCCCGGCAGGAACACCTAAAGAACTATAAGTTTCCTTTAAGCCATTGAGTACACGCTCATCAAGAATGGAAGGATCGCCAGCTAGCATAGCATAGGTTGCATAGCGAAGATAATAGTCCATATCACGAATACAAGCAGCATAACGACGAGTGGTATACATATTCCCACCAGGACGAGTGCTGTCAGTGTATAGCAAGGATTTAGCTACGGCATCTCTAACAATTGCAGCAGCATTAGCGCTAATAGCATTAGCAGCACGAACTCTGATTTCTCCAGTCTGGAAATAAGCTTTGAGCTTTTCCATAGCCGAGCCATCTAAATACTGACCTTGCACGTCAGCAGAGTTAATAACAGAAGTAATTGCGTCTTGCATAATTTTGTTTCCTTAATCTTACCTAGTCTGAATATCTTTTAGTATCGAAGAAAATTGTGACATCTCTAGATGACTAAAGGATCTCTAATCCTAGAGTAATCCTCCGATAACATAGTCAAAGTAAGAAGCAGCTTCACCTGCATCATCTCCAGACATCAAAGAAGAAGCTACATTCTTCATCTCACGAACACCTTGAGCTACCGCATCAATGGAAGTTCCTAGAGATTTGTACATTTCCTTAGCACCTACTAGCCCAATCTCTTCGATGGGAGTAACATCACCAGACACGATACCGTAGGTTACAAGTCTTAGATAATAATCTAAGTCTCTTAGGCAAGTTGCGGTCATTTCCTCACCGTAAGCATTACCACCAGGAGAAACAACATCAGGACGTTTTTGGAATAAAGCGTCTCCTGCTTCTTTGATGATGCGCTCACGGGATTCTGTGAGAACTTGTGCAATACGTAAACGGCTATCGCCAGAAGACACGAATGCTTTAATTCTTTCTAATTCGCCAGGGCTCAAATAACGAGCTTCAGCATCAGCACTCACGATGGATTTCGTGACAATACTCATCGATGGATTCCTCCAAAAAAAGTTAAATCAGTTTTTTAGGGACTAATCACCTCTTAATCAAGAGGATCATATCTCCTTTATTATGGGAAAAAATCAGAGCCACCCTACTCTACTTTACAATGAGAAGTGCCTGTTACTACTAATTGGTCAGATGTTAAATCTGGCATCAGTACTATTTTTCTGATGAGCAAAACATTACTATCAAAAGTCGGGCGCTTGACAAGCTTAGGTTTTTGCTTGTCCAAGACATGTTCAGCAGAGAGATGCTCTATGTATCACTTGATTTTTATTCTCGAGCTACAGAATAGTATTGCAGCTTGTTAAACCAAGAATTACAAACCTAGGGGCTTATTTAACAAAGCTTTACAACAAAATTAATTTTGGCAAGACCTTGTAAGCGGCAATTCTGATTCTCTTGAGCTCAAAAGCGGTCGCGTTTTACCCGCATTTTGCTTGTCAAAAGCGATCGCTACATTCAAAAAAACCAAACAACTAACCCCTAGACATTAAGTTTAGCTGGGGGAAAGCTCGGAACAACGATGTCCTTATTTTGTTTAGTTAAGGTGTTATAAAGTTTTTCTGTATTGGGGAAATTAGCAGCAGGCAAGGTGGGATAACGACGATAAGGAACTGTATCTTCACCAAATGCTTGTAGATACTCCATACTTTCGACTAGAGATTCGATAAAAGCTCTCATGCCTTGAGTCGCCAAAATCTGATTGTATTTTTGAATTTCCCTTTGAGTTAAAGGTGCACGCCCCAAGAAATGCTTAGTACCCAATTCAATCACTTTTGTGTTGGGATAGGGAGCATAAAATTCTTTGAGGTAAAGATCAGAATAACCTAAACCTTGAATAAACTCTTTAATGGTAATTTCACCATTGCTGACTTTACTCTGCAAAGAGGTAAATTCCCGCTTGATGGTGAAGGGCGCTAAATCCCTTTCAAAGATTTGTCTGTAGGCTGCACTGATAACATTTTGAACTCTTACCTTATCACTTAGATCGGTAAGCTTGAATTGCTTAGTTTGATACCGTTGTACATTAACACCTTGATTAACTCGGAAATTGATGTCTGGAGCAGTACGCATCTTGTCAACAGCACCCAACTCGATGAAACGAGGTGTTACTTTCTTGTCAACCTTAGCATTGAAGTCACCGATCGCAACTTTACCAGGTCTATTCGCGCGCAACTGCAAGCCGCCTGGGGTTAAATATCGCTCATAAGGAACTTTATCTTCGCCAAAAGACTCCATGTATTCTGGGCTATCAATTAGCACATCAACCAGACCATATAACCCTGTTTTAGACGCGATATCGAAATAGCGGTTCATCTCTTGGCGACCATAGGTAGGACGACCGAGAAGACGACGGTGAATATATTCGATCGCTTTGACCACATAGAAAGGAGTCCAGTAAGTATTGCGAAAAACATCAGTTTTGGCCAGCATCCTCACAAATCCCCGAACAGTAATTGACTGTTCAGCAAGCTGAGTCTCCCCTTCTAATAATCTTTGTCCTTCATAAACACTACGACCAAAAACCTGCTGGTAACAAGCATTAATAATGACACTAATTTGAGAAAGATTGAGATCTTCAGAGACATCATTGATCGAAAATACTCTCGAACCCAAAGAGCCAGGAGATTGATTTCTCGCAGTTGGATTGCTAATTTGATTATTGATCGCTGGCCCACGATGGATTAGCAATCGCTTAGTATCCTTGTTAAATGGAGCTGGAGAAGAACTTGGTGTGCGAGTTTCCTTGGGGAAAATTGCGCCAAATCTGATCTCTAAAGGATCATTTCCCGAACCATAAACATGTTGATCCGGTAGGGGTTGCTCGTATTTGGCAAAGGTCGTGAGAAATTCTGGGAGTTTGCGAAAAGGAGCACTGTAGTTAAAGAGATTCTGCTGCATACCCCAATTGCGGCATTCTTGGGCTTCCTGTCCCAAACCACGAATGTAGGGAACAGTCTCTTCCCCAAAATAATCAGCATACTCTTGGGAATCAACCAACGCATCTACTAATGCTGCCAACCCACCATCAGAGACGATCGAGAAGTAGCTTTGTACTTCTTCTCGGGAAGAAGGGCCTCTACCCAAAATATGACGGAATGCCAATTCTAAAGCCCTGCTGTTAATAAATGGCTCAAAAAATTGCTTTTGGTAAATAGGGGTTTTACATAAACGGCGCACGAATTCCTTCATCGAGATCGTGCAGTTTCTTACTTGAGATTCCAAGTAAGAAACTGAATAGCCGTAAGCTTTAGTGATATCTCGCTCAAAAATTTGTCGATAGGCGGCCTTAATCACAGATTGCTTTTCTGATTCAGAAAGCCCTGGCTTCATGACGAATTTTTGCCTTCTTTCGGCGGCGTTAAAGTAGCTTTGGGGTAATTGCAAACCCTGTTGATCCCTTGAAGGACGTTGCCGTAATTTTTCAGAAGGGGTTGCTGCTTTGAATTCTGTCAACAAAACATCAAAGTATTGGGTAACAATTTCCTTGGCTGCTTCATCACGACGAAAATAGCGGATCGAAGCTGCTCGCATTTCCTGTAGAGCAACAATTGTTGCATCAGTCGAACAGGCATTTTCAATAACTTCGCGCAATCCTCGAACGTTAACCACCAAAATATTGGGGTCACCAGCTACGATCGCGTAGGTGGTATAGCGCAAAAACCAGGATAAATCCCGCAATGATTTTTGCATATTTCTCGGCCCGTATTTGTTGACGCTGATTGGCCGAAATCCAGAAGGAACAGGCCCACTACTGGAAAACAATCCGCTAAAAAGCCCTCCACTATCTTCACTAACCTCAACATAAGAGGCAAGGTCATCAACTGAACCTGCTCCGACAGTTGCCATAGCTGGCTCTGGGACAGCTGGTTGTTCTAAATATGTTAGGGGGGAACCTCCCGTAAAGATACGATTGGCTGCCCGAGATACTATGAGATCTGAATTATTGGTTAAAACCTGAGCTATTGCTAGTCTCCTGGCTCCTGATTTAAAATATGCTGTTAATTCATTTAATTCGCCTCGTTCCGGAAAGCGGTCCTGCTGTTCCGCTTGTAATATCGTCGAAACCGCTACCGTTTGATAAAGTTGAGGACGGGCTAATGAACTGCCACCACTTGCCGTTACAGTCATTGGATTTTAAGTATGTTTTTACTTTATAGTTCAGCTCTTAGAGTAAAACTTTTCGGGCTTCTATAGGCAGTTTGTTAAGAAATGTATAATTTATGGGAATTGTGGCATCATCTAATATAAGTTTGATTCCTTCTTGTAGTATCAATCTTGTTGATGAGAAAATTGATAGGCGCCAATCCCCGAAAGTGTAATTGCGAAGCCCAGCAAAATAGGGATTGCATACCAAGGAAATTCTGACAGAGGCAAATAAGCTGAGGCTCTTAGACCACTGCTGGTATAAGTTAAGGGTAAAAGATAAACTACGGCTTTTAGTAAACCAGGTAAGTGAGCAGGATCAAAAAATGTTCCACCCAGGAAAGACATCGGGACAATTACAAAATTATTATATAAACCAACGCTCTCTAAAGACTTGACTCGCAGACCAATAATCACCCCTAAACCAGCAAAAACTGCACAGTTTAAAACTAGCAGCAAAATAAATAAAGGGTTGAGAAAGCTGACAATCTTGCCGGTAAAGAGAATCGACACCAAAATTACCGAAGCAGCGCTCATCATTCCCCTAACAATTCCTGCAAGCATTTTGCCAAGATGTAATGCGAGGGGGTGAACAGGAAAAAGGAGTAGTTCTTCAAAGTTTTTATTAAACAGGCGATCGCCACAGATCGAAAATGTAGTGCCACCAAAACTAATGGTCATCGAAGAGAGGGCGACCATTCCTGGCAAAATAAATTCTAAATAGTTATCCCCTGCTGTTGGTTGAATCGAGCTATCGATAGTGCTGCCCAATCCTAAACCAAAGGCAAAGATATAGATGAGAGGGGAAATGAGGCCAGTAGCGGCAATTTGCGTCAGTCTGGCACGTAAATCCAACCATTCTCCCCAGAAAATAGTCCAAGTATCTCGGGCAATTGCTAGGAATACTGAAGTCTGCGGGAATTTATTGGCAGATTGAAAGATCGTGCTAAGAGATTGGGATTTCACGCTTTGGCTAAATTGATTTTTATTAAGAAATATTGCAACTAAAGAAATCTTGACATAAAAACGCGGCAATTATTTAATTAATTCTTGACATTTATCAAAATTTTAGAGACGAGAATGCTAATTATAAATTCTCTCCTGAACCACTTTTTGGTAAAACTTACGGATTCGCCTTAACATTCTCTCTAAAATCCAGTTCTGGGACTTATCCCTGGGGTCAAAGCTTTGTATTTTTTCGAGGATCCGAGTTTCTCTAATATCCACATCTCCATTGCCGTAGATGATGCCGCTGACTCTTTCTAGCAATTCGTGATAATTTTCCGCTCCAGGATATTCTTCTAAATACTCCTCCAGCCAGAGATAACATTCTGGGGGGTTAACTATTTTTAATTCCGACAACAAGATTTTAATTTCTGGATCTTCACTCAGTTGGAATTCTTGAGCAATACGTCGCAAATAGATTCTTTCTTCTGGTTGCATCACGCCATCAATCCAGGCAGTACCAATAAGAATCTTGAATAACTTTTTATTTTTTGTTTCTTGAGCGATCGCCATAAACTAGTCTTGAATAGTTAACAGTGAACATTCTTCATTTTATTCGACCTGCGCTGTTTTTCCGAAATTTCACCAAGAAAAAACCGTCCATATTATACCGATGAGGGTAAACTTTAACCCAGCCACGGGCCATATCAAAATTATTGACGATTGATTCGGTGTCTGGAACAGCAATTGACCAATTGGGATGGGAACCGAGGAAGGATTCTACTACTTTTTCATTTTCTTGGGAATTAATACTACAGGTTGCGTAAACCAAAACTCCTTGGGGCTTGACACGGGTTGCGGCTGCGGAGAGCAGCTCTTGTTGCAATAAACTAAGTTGCAAAATTTTCTCCGGAGTTTGCCGCCACCGAATATCAGGTCTTTTGTGAAGCGTGCCCAATCCCGAACAAGGAACATCTAGCAACAGGCGATCGCACTGCCTCGGTAAATCAATTAAATCACGACTATCACCCGCAGGCTGAATCTGAATCGAGTTTAATTGTAATCTTGCGGCATTAGCCCTAACTTTTTGTAATCTTTTTTTAGAGCGATCGCAAGCCCAAATCGTTCCGCGATCGCCAAGTAATTCCGCAATATGAGTTGTTTTTCCCCCTGGCGCGGCACAAGCATCGATGATACTTTCTCCCGGTTGAGGATCGAGGAAATGGGTTACCAACTGAGCGCTACCATCTTGCACAGTCCACCAGCCCTCCCGATATCCAGGCAGTTGATCAATCGCACCATTACCACCCGTGAGTCTCAAGGCTTGAGGAAGATAGGGGATTCGAGATACAGCAATTCCTGCCTCTGCAAAAGCTGACTCTACTTCTTCTAGAGATTTTTTGAGAATATTAACTCGTAAATCTACGCTAGGAGTTTGATTAAACCAAGCGAGTAATTGCTCGGTCTCTTCGAGAGATAACTGTTGCAACCAAGTCTCCACTATCCAATCAGGAAAACTATATAGAACACCCAGACGCTGAACTGGGTCTTTTGGCAGCTTGAGGATTGGGGAAGCTAAATGATTAGCTTTGGAGACTTGACGAATATAATTTCTCAATACTCCATTCACAACGCCGGCAAGTTTGCTCAGCCCATTAGCTTTTGCTAACTCCACACTAGTATTGACCGCTGCTGAGTCGGGAATTTGATTGAGATATCCTAGTTGATATAAACCAAGATAGAGAATAATGCGTAACTTAGGGGGTTGCTGCTGAGCCTTTTTTTTCCCAAAATTATCGATCAAGACATTTAGAGATCGCTTGTGACGCACCACCCCGTAGACTAACTGAGAGATCAAGCCGCGATCTCTTGGAGAAATTTTCCGATTAGATAAAATCCGCGCTAAAGCAATATCAGTATAAGCTTGCCCCTGCTCAATTTTTTGTAGAGCCTCAAAAGCTAATTGACGAGAATCTATAACAAGTAAATTTTTGGACATGCAATCTTGATCAATTGGGTAGAGAAAACCAGTAATCACTAATCCTGACACGACTTGGCAATTTATTTAAAATAATCCCCCAGCTGCTTAGATTTTTTTTATGCTTAACTTTCGTATCCTACCTGTTTGTGAATTTCTCATCAAGAAATGAAAATTAAATTCATGAAAATTTCATTGAAAGTACAGTAAAAGCTCTTGTAAACACCTATGTAATTAATTAGTATACTTATGTAATTATTGGTAATGATTAAAGGCATCTTATAAAATGGCAGTCAAAAATTTATTGAAACAAGCACAAAATAAATTGCAGCAAGGAGATAAACTTAAGGATAAAGGTCAAATTACAGCTTCAATCAAAAGCTACCAAGAAGCAGTGAAAGTTAAGCCAGATTATACTCAGCCTTTATTAAAATTGGCAGTAATCTATGAGGAGCAAGGAAATTGGCATGAAGCAGAAAAATGTTATCAAAAAGCAATTAGCTTAACTCCTGAAAATCCCCAATTGCAAATTAAATTAGCAAAATTATTGAAAAAACAAGATAAAATTTACGGGGCCTTAGCCAGCTACGAAAAGGCGATCGAGTTAAAAAAAGACTTGCCAGTTGAGGTTTATAAAGAATACGGAGATCTTTTATTGAAAGAGCAAGACCCCCTATCTAAAGCAATCTCAGCTTACCAAAAGGTGGCCAAGAAGCAGAAAAAATTACCCGCTAGCTTTTATAGTCAATATGCTCGCTGCTTAGAAGCCAAAAACATGTTGACTCAAGCGGCTAATCTGTACAAAAAAGCCATTAAAATTAAGCCTGAGATGGCAGCCAACTATCTTAGTTTGGCAAAAATTAATCATAAGCAAGGTCAACTAAATGAAGCAATTGCTAACTATAGAAAAGCAATTGCCATCAATCCTAAAAATATTGGCAGTTATAGACAACTTGGAGATACTTTGCAACAAAAAGGAAATTTGGATGGAGCCATAAAAAGTTACAACCAAGCTATTGGGATTGATCCCAAAAATCCTCAATCCTCGATGCTTAATCGCTTAATTGGTGACGTCCTAATGAAGAAAGGTCAGAAAATGCAAGCTATGGAATATTACAAAAAAGCTGCATAAAAATCAATTATACCGATGATCAATAATGACGACTATTTTTCTCCGTATAATCACGAGTAAGCTTGACCATTTTTGGGATATTAAATAATTCGCAATTAGTGATATTACCGAATATCTTTAGTCAAGATATTCGTTTGTCCTAAAATCTAAAAAAATATTCCATACTAGAGCTAGTTTAATGCTAGTGGAGGAATATTTTCATGCCAGATAAGAGTGATCCAATTGGCAAAGGCGGGAGCATGCCAACTGCTTCTGGCGGTTTCAATCCTAGGGGGGGCGGTGGTGTTGGTACCAATTGGAAAAACATCAAATGGACAAGAAACAAGTTAGTAATGACAACTATTGGTTTAGGATTGCCCTATCTAATAGCCGTCATTATTACTTGGATGGCAGGATTAGCTCTGATTACCTATATTCTGATTAGTGTCGCTATGTTGGTCGGGTTTATATTCCTCATTGTCGGTTGGATAGATAGTGACGAATTTTAAGATTGTGAATCACTAGTGCCACGATGTGGGAGTAATAAGTAGGAAGTAATAAGTCATAAGTGTTTTTGTCATGTCTGATCAAAAGTCCCAAGAAAAACAGCAAGACATTAAAAGAATAGATTCTGTAGATTCTGTGGAAGAGCAAAAAAAGTTGGCTTTAGCTCTCAAAAAACAGGGCAGCTTAACAGAAGCAGTTACCTATTTAAGTAAGGTAACAGAACCCCCAAATTCTGTTGCTTCTGAGGGAGATTTGGCAAAAACTAAACCAGAATATTCGGCAATAAGGGCGAATCCTACTAAGATAGAGGTCTTACCCCAGGGGAGATTGCTCACGCAGAAATCGTTAACTCTTGCCAATCAAGATAATTCCCATGCTCTTGATCTAGTTACTATTATCAATAATTTTCCAGGGTTTATTGATCCTTCTCAATGGACAAGAGAGACTTTATCACCAGAAGAAAAAACAGCGGAAATAGTTCTACAAAAAGCGATTAACTATTTGGCAGAGAATAAATGGCAAGAGGCTTTAACAGTTTGCGAAGAAGTCATTGCCGCAACACCAATCGCTCCAGCCTATAAAACTAAAGGAAATATCCTCCAAAAAATAGGGAAAATTGCCGAAGCGATCAGCTGCTATCACCAAGCTTTGGGGGTTGCACCTGAATTTGTCGAGGTTTATGCTAATTTGGGAGGAATCTATGCTCAACAACAAGAATGGTCAAAATCTGTAGATGCTTATCAAAGAGCAATCGAGATCAAACCCAATTTTGCTGGAGCTTATCGTAATTTAGCAAAAGTTTGGTACAAACAAGGTCAAAAAGAAAAAGCGATCGCCTGTACTTATCAAGCATTATCTTTAGAGCCAGAGAAGGCTAGCCCCCAAATCCATCATAATATTGGCGTGGAATTACTCCAATTGGGGCAGATTGAGGAGGCGAGTCAATGTTTTGAGAGAGCCGTAAAATTAGATCCCCAATTCATCGTCGCCTATCAAAAACTAGCAGAAACCCTGGAAGAGCAAGGAAAATGGCAACAAGCAGCTCTTTCCTATCGTCAAGCTTTGGTCTTAAGTCCTGAGCCGTCAGAGATTACGGCTGAACCGCCCGCAACTCCTAGTCATCAGGAAACGGAGGTTAATTTATTATCTCAGGGGACAGGTCAAGATAAAATTGTCCAAGCTATTGAGAGATATCAGCTTGCGATCGCAAAGGAGCCTGATTCGGCGGAGCATTATGCCAATCTGGGCAGTCTCTATGCTCAAAAGCAACAGTGGGAAGAGGCCATTACTGTTTATCAACAAGCAATTAAAGTTGATCCAAATTTTGCTGGGGTGTATCGCAATTTAGCGCGAGTCTTAGAAAGATTGGAAAAATTTGCCGAAGCGAGCAAATACTGGTTTAAAGCCCTCTCTTTAGAGCCAGATCGAGCAACAGCGGTCGAGCATTTTCAATTAGGCAATAGTTTATTGCAACAAGGAGATATCCCCTCAGCAATAGCTTGCTATCGCCAAACCCTGCAACTACAACCAGACTATTCCCCAGCCTATCATCAACTCGGAGAACTTCTACTCCAACAAAATCAAATCGAACAAGCCAGCGCTTGTTTTCGTCAAGCGATAGCCAATAATTCCCAGGATGCCAAATCCTATCAAGCATTGGGGCGTATTTTGGCCGCTGCTGAAGATTGGCAATCTGCAATAGATTGTTATCAAAAAGCGATTGCGATTGCACCTCAAGATGCCCGTAGCTACCATTACTTAGGAGATGTCTTTTGTAAGCAGGAATTATACCAAGAAGCAGTTCAAAGTTACTATCAAGCACGGGAACTAGATAATCAATTTAGTTGGACTCACCATAACTTGGGAGATGCCCTTTTAAATTTGCATCGTTGGCAAGAAGCAATTTTGACCTATCGCCAGGCGATCTCGTTAAAATCAGACTTTGCTTGGTCCCATTACAATTTAGGCGAGGCTTTAAGTAAAATTGCGGACTGGGAAGAGGCTTATCTAGCCTATCGTCAAGGACAGAAATTAGATCCCACATTACCAGGCATTACTGAGCGAATTGCCCATGCTTTACATTATCGAATCAAATCAGACTTCAATTCAGCGTATAAGTTGTATCTACAAGCAATCAAGCGTGAGCCTGAGAATTTAGATAACTATGCCAAGGCTTTATCGATTAGTCCCCAAGCAACAGATTTGTATTTAGCTTGGGGTCAGGCTTTGGTCAACCAAAACCAAATTGATTCAGCGATCGCATGTTATGAGCAAGCTCTCAAAGTTCAACCTAACTTTGCCGAAGCCCATCGTCAATTGGCAATTCTTCTAGAAAGATTAGGGAATCAAGAGGCTGCGGATCATCGCTATTTAGCTTTGGAAAATGCCCCTCAAGAAACTAAAGTAGAAGCCTATCTAGAGTTGGGAAATACCTTTTTATCCCAAAAACAACCCCTAAAAGCCGAAAAATGTTATCGTCGAGCCCTAGAAATTAGCCCTCATTTGGTAGAACCATATCTCTGTTTGGGTAAACTATTACTTCAAGAACAAAAATGGCCAGCAGCCAGGGAAGTATACCAGCAGGCGGTGGCTCAGCATCCAAGCAATATCGACTTGTTCTATCATTTGGGAGAAACCGATTATTATCAGGGGCAATGGGGGGAAGCGATCGCTAGTTATCGCCAAGTCATTGCTCTCCAACCCAATTTTTGGCAGGCTTATCATCATCAAGGAGATGCCCTACTAAATTTGGAGCAATGGTCAGAGGCAGTGGCCTGTTATCACCAAGCTTTAGCACTCAACCCAGATTTTGTTTGGTCCTATCACAATTTAGGAACTGCTCTGACCAAATTAGAACAATGGTCGGATGCGATCGCTTGCTACGACAAGATTAGTGAGATTGCCCCCGAGTTTTGGCAAGAGAATCAAGGAGATTTTGCAATTCAAAGTCAATTGGGAGATGTGCTTTTTCAACAGGAAAGATGGCCAGAGGCGATCTCTGTGTACCAGCGAGCCAGTCAACTTAAACCGAATGATTTCTGGTGTCATCATAATCTGGGGAAAGCTTATTACAGTTTAGAACAATGGGAGCAGGCGATCGCACCTTTGCAAACGGCTGCTAGACTAAATTCTAAATGTGCTTGGTCAAGATATTATCTCGGAGAAATTTACGCTCGCCAAGAAAAATGGGATTTAGCAGTAGCAGCCTATCGTGAAAGCCTGGCTATTTCCACTGAGATCGCCGAAGTCGAAAATAAGCTTAGTCATGCTCTCCACCAGCAAGCCAAATCCAATATTGCCGATGCCAGCAAATATTATCGTTCTCAAGTATCACAAGATCCTGGTGATATTAATAGCTATCGTAAATTACTCGAAATTACCCAGAATGATCCGACTGTCTATTATGGATTGGCTAATGCTTTAGCCGCCGCCGACAAAATTCATGAAGCGAGTATTTACTACCAAAAAGCGATCGCCATCAAACCTGATTATGATGAAGCCTTTATTCAATTAGGAGAGATTTTACTCAGTCAAAATCGTTGGCAGGAGGCGATCGATAATTATCATCAAGCCTTGGAAAAAAATCCCCAAAATGAAAAAATTCTTGCTAACCTGGGGGCAGCACTATTAGAAAATGGTCGTTTTAAAGAAGCGATGACAGTCTATCGTCAAGCAATTACTCTTAACCCCAATAACCCGATGCTTCACTACAGAATAGGCGATGTCTTTGCTCGCCAAGGAGAAACTGACCAAGCGAGTGAATCCTATCGCCGAGCAGTTCAATTAGAAACCACAAATATCCCATTAGAAACCACTAAATTATCAGGAAAGAAGCAAATGCTCAATTCCTAAATTTTAAATTTTTAGTCCCTTTTATGTTTAAAGAAATCGCCCGCGAGCATCTCAATGCCGAGGAAATCAAAAATCGTCTCCTTGCCTATGCCTCTTTTTCTGCCGCCGAAGAACAGGTTGATGACAATTATTGGTATGGCAATATTTCCACCTATACCCTGAATTTACGCCTCTCTGGAATTTATGGGGAAATTCAATTTGCTGATGTACTGTCCAGTAATGTTGATAGAACTCTCAACATTGGTAAATATGTTTACCTAGAAGATGAAGTTTTTGTCAGGGATACTCAACATTTAGACCATGCCAATTTTGTTAAACAACTCTATCAAGCTTTCTTAAGAAGGAAAGCCGATGAAGGTGGCCTGAAAGGCAATATCAAGCAATTAAATAATGGTGCACACCGAGAAAATTTAGTCAAAGGAATTCGCGCTTCAGGCGAAGCCGATGGCGTCTTTTTAAGGGTTACCGACTGTTTAGATGACGAGACTTTTATTAAAATTGCTCATCGTGTCTATCTCAATCCGGAAAATCGCGCAGCAAGACGCCAACAAGATTTAGCAGCCCTGAGAAATGAGCGATACCGCAGTGAAGTCTTCACCAAATTAAAACAATTTCAGCAATTGCAAACTGCATTACATCATCTCGAAGGAGATTTTTATCAAGAAGACAAAGCATTTTTGGCGAAACAGAAGCATTTAAGCGACGAAGATTATATCAAAACCTTATATCTAACCTTTCTCAAAAGAACAGCTGATCCCGGGGGCCTAGACTCGTTTCTCCAAAAAATTATTGAAGGCGCGTCCCGAAAAGAAATTCTTTATAGGTTAAGAACTAGCGAAGAAGCCGCTAATGTCTTTGTCGATCAGCTAACACGCAGTTTTGATAATGCCACTTTTGTGGAAATTGCCTACCTTGCTTTTCGCAAACAAAAACTAACTCCCAAACAAAGAAAACAAGCCCTAAATATTCTTGAATCAGGGCAAATTCGTCAAACAATCTTGAGAAACTTTAATCAAGCAACAGAAACCAAAAAAACAGAGCTAAAGCCCAAACAAGCCAGTAATCTCCCAGAACAAACTAAACCTTCTAGGGCAAAGCTCTCCACATTAAAAGAAATTACAGCAGAATTGCAACATAATTTTGCCCAGGGAGATAGAGCATTTTTAGACAAGACCCAGCAACTGAGTGATCAAGACTTTATCAAAAAACTTTATCGTACGTTTTTCAAAAGAGAAGCCGACCCTCAAGAACTAAAATCTCAAGTTCAACAGCTAAATAATCAAGTATCTAGGTGGGACATTCTTTATCTGTTAAGAACTTCTCAAGAAGCCGCCCAGGTTTTTTTGACTATAACTTCTGCGCTAAATAATAAATCCTTCTTAGAGATAGCTTACAGTACCTATTTTAAAAGAGAATTAGACCCAGAAATCAAAAAATCTTATTTAGAGTATTTAGACCAAGGTAATCCCCGCCAAGATATTTTAAGTTAGTTTGAATTATTAAATCCCATGAAACGTCCCCAAATTACCCTAGTTGTGCCTTTTGCGGTATTTCCTCCCCAAGATGTTAGCTCTCGTCGACTATTCCATATCTATCGACATTTAGCACAAGAGTTTGACATTGAGATCATTTCCTTAGCTAAAGCTCATGATGAATATTTTACAGGGATTATTGCTCCGGGTTTAACTGAGGTTCGAGTTCCTAAATCACTCAAGCATCAAGAAGCAGAAACTGCTCTAGTGCAAAAATTACGAGCAAATGTAGCTGATGCTACTTTAATGCAGTTATATTCTTTGAGCCCTAAATATCTACAAGCTCTCAAGAAATCCATTAAGCAAGCTGATTTTGTCTTGACTTATCAACCCTATTTATTACCTGCAATCCAAGAAATTAGTAATAAACCAATCTGGTATGAAGCCAGCGGCCTTGAAGGTGAGCTAAAAAAAGATATCTTGCCAGAAAACGAGTTAGGAACCCAATTTTTAGAAGCTATTTATGAGCTTGAGCTGAAATCTTGTCAAATTAGTGATTTGATTATTACGGCTTCCTCCTATGATGCCAATGGGATTAAAACAATGAAGGGAGTCGATAGCAACAAAATAATCCAGATTCCTAATGGGATTGATCCTAAAAGGTTACAGTTCACTCCCTATGAAACAAGATTACTTAACAAAGAAAAGCTAGGTTTTGATAATAGTTTTCTAGCCATTTTTACTGGGACAGGTAGCTCTCATAATGCCGATGAAGCTCGCTCTATTCTAAATATTGCCTCTAAATTACAAGATATAAATTTTTTACTTTTGGGAGATCTCGGGACTTCCTTTGAAGCTCGCCTAACACCGCCTAATGTTGGTTTTATTCCCAGCGTCGATGCTAAGACTAAATCTTTAATTTTAAGTCTTGCTGATCTGGCTTTAAATCCCGTAAAAAATGGCTCAAATAATCAGTCAGTAATAATGGAATATTTTTGTCAGGGAATCCCCGTAGTTTCTACTTCTTTTGGAGTTAAAAATTTGGGATTACAGCATAAAAAGCATTGCTTAATTGGAGATACCTGGCGTTTTCCTGAATTAATAAATACCTGTCGACAAGAAAATATTGTCAATAAAAAAATTAGAGTAGAAAATGTTAGAAAATATGTTAAAAACAATTTTGAATGGCAAGAAGTTGCCAATAAATTTCTTGGTAAATTTCAGTCTTGGATTCCAGTATATTAAATATATTACTGCCCAATAAATAATGCAAATCATTTAACAATGAAATGCAGATCTATTCTCGTAAATAAATGGAGTTAAAATTGTGAAAAAATATCGTAAATTTGTACTTTTAACTTGTCCTCGTTCTGGGACTCATATGTTAAAAAGTAGCTTAGAAGCCAATCCACATATTGTCTGCCTAACAGAAATGTTCAATCCTGACTATATTGCAGGTAAATATGATTATGATGATAATATGCCGGCCAAAAGAGTGCTGGATCAATTTATTTATTGTGACTATAAACCAAGCATCAAAGCTGTTGGATTCTGTCACCATCGTATTGGTGCAAAATTTGGTAATTGGCCAAAATTACTTGATATTTTAAAAGAAGATCAAGAAATTGCTATTCTTAGTTTAAGCAGAGAAAACTTATTGCGTCGCTATTTATCAGTACAATTACAACAAATCAAGGATCTTGACAAGGCTAATTTAAAGCCAATGACATTCGATCCAGATAAATTACAACAAGATTTTGAAAGACAACGAAGAGTAATTAATCAGTTTAATAATCGATTTAAAGATCACCCCATTATGCAAGTCACCTACGAAGAAATGTGTAATGACTACGAGAACAAGACATCTAAAATGCAGGAATTCTTGGGTGTACCTTTAGTTGCAGTAAAACCAGGAACAGGGAAGAGAAACAACCCTCCTATTTCCGATTTTGTGACTAATTATGAGCAGCTAAAAAATAAATTTGCTAATACTGAATGGGCCAAGTTTTTTGATGCCTAGTTGAGCGATATTAAATGGGATAAAGTGATTAAGTAAGAAGTAATAAGTAATGAGTAATAAGTATTGATATATCGACTTTTTGCTCTTTATTGATACATAGCTTATTGATGCCCACGTCTACTAGCATTAGATAGTGCCTAAATAGACAAGGAATGTTCTAGCAGATTACTTGCTATGGTGATTCAAAAAAGACCCTAACCATAGCTTTTCTAAATAGATTATTGGGAAGGCTATGGTTAAAATTATGGCTATATATTTTTGTTTATTGACTAAAATTATATTGAGGAATAATTACTGATGGTAGATAAAGTAAGTTCTCCCTTATTTGGGATTAATGTAGTTGGCTATGTCCGAGGTGAATTTGGATTAGGGGAAAGTGCTAGGGCACAAATTAGATCAATTAAAGCGGCAGATATTCCCCATGCGATTCGGAATATTGATTCTTCTAGTCATGGTAATGGAGATAACACCTTTGCCGATGATTTTACCGATGAGAATCCCTATGCAATTAATTTGTTAAATTTTAATGCCGAGGCAATGCCTGAATTTTTGGATAATGTGGGAGCCGATTACCTCAAGGGCAAATATAATATTGGCTATTGGGCTTGGGAATTGCCAACTTTTCCAAAAGAATGGGAATGGTTATTCCAATATTATGACGAAATTTGGGTACCTAGTGGTTATTGTGCTGAAGCTTTATCGGTAGTTTCTCCAGTGCCGATTGTCAAAATCATGCATAGCATTAATCTTCCAGCACCTAGTCTAACTAGAGAAGAAACCATCATACCTGATGGCTTGGGCGGAGAAACTTCTTTTCCTAAAGATAAGTTTATTTTCCTGTTTATGTTTGATTTTCATAGTACCATCGCCAGAAAAAATCCTTTGGGGATTATTGAAGCTTTTAAACGAGCTTTTAGAAATAATAATCAGGATGTTACTTTGATGATTAAATTTTCTAATTCTAAACATTATCCTGAAGAATTAGAATTGGTGAAAAATGCAGCCAAAGGATATCCTTCAATTAAATTTATTGATGCCCGGTTACCGAAGGAAGTGGTTAACGCTTTATTTTACAATTGCGACTGCTATATTTCTTTGCATCGTGCCGAAGGTTTTGGTTTGACAATGGCAGAAGCCATGTATTACGACAAGCCAGTAATTGCCACGGGTTATTCTTCTAATATCGAGTTTATGAATACAGGAAACAGTTTTCTCGTTAGCTATGATTTGGCAAGAGTTGCGCAGGATAGTGGTTCTTATAAAAAAGGTAATATTTGGGCAAATCCTAATGTGGAACATGCGGCTGCTTTGATGCATTATATTTTTCACAATTACGAAGCAGCTAAACATATTGGTATTCGGGGCTCTCGGGAAATGAAGCATTTATTAAATCCTGCAACCATTGGCAAGAAAATTAAATACCGAGTAGAACATATCATGAGTAATTTGGCACTTTCTAGCCAGGAAGATAATGGCAATAAACTACAAGAAGTAGCCTGGAAAGAAACTGCACAAAAGCTACAAGTGGATAATAAAAAATTACAGTTGGAGAATCAACAATTGCGAGCGAAGTTGGCGATTAAATAATAGTCAATAAGTAATGGGTAATGGGTAATGAGTAATGAGTAATGGGTAATGGGTAATGGGTAATGAGTAATGGGTAATAAGTAATAAGTAATAAGTCTGGTATTTGTGGGATCGAGATAATAATTATTGATCTATCGGCTGTTTGCTATTTGTTGATAAATAGCTTGTTTTCTTTGCCCATATTTACTAGTTACTGATCATGTTGAAATTCTTTTTATGGAACTAGATTTATGTGAGCAAGCTCCTGATGATTATGAAGCTTATTATCATTTAGGAAAAACTTTAGCCACACAACAAAAATGGCAAAAGGCAATAATTTACTATGAAAAGTCAATAGATTTGCGGAGTGATTTTGGTGAGATTTATCATGATTATGGTGATGCTTTAGTTAATTTAAAACGTTGGAAAAAAGCCTTAGCTGCGTATCAGAAATCTATCGATTTTAATCCTAGTTTTTCTTGGTCTTATCATAATTTAGGGGTCGTTTTTTTAAATATCAAAAAAATTCCCAAAGCGATTACATATTATTCTCAGGCCGTAGACCTCGATCAGAACAATCCGCAATTTCATTACAGTTTGGGAAAAGCTCTTAATTATCAAAAATTATGGTCGGATGCCACTACTCACTATCAACAGGCTATTGATTTAGGCTGGGATGAAGAGCAAGCTTATCATGAATATGGTGATATTTTATTAAACTTGGGATGTTACGATCAGGCGATCGCAAATTATCAAAAAGCTTTGAAACTCAATGAGAATTCTCATTGGTCAAATCATAATTTGGGCGTTGCTTTGTTTCATTTAGAATTGTTTGCCGAAGCAATACCCTTTTTCTATAGAGCTCTTGCTATTGATGCTAATCTTGCTGGCTCTTATTATTATTTAGGATGCATTTTTTCTGAGGAGCAAAAATGGGATGAAGCGATCGCAAATTATCAAAAAGCAGATCTCCTTAAAGACCCAGCTCCTGATTTAAAAGAGAAGCTAGCTTTTGCACTACAACAAAGGGCTAGTGAGGATTTAGAATCAGCTTTAGATATATATTTTGCGGTTTTAGATAATTCGCAGAATCAAGCGGCAATTTATCGCAACATAGCAAATATTCTGATAAGTCAAAATAAACTCGCTCAAGCTCTAGTTTATGCCCAGGAAGCTAAAAAATTGCAGCCGGAATTGCCAGAAAATATTGCTCTATTACATTTTATTTGTCAGCAACGCAGTAAGTTATATGAGCCAAGCTGCGAGTTTCATGCTTCGGATAATAGTTACAATCTTTGGCGCCAATCCAATTGTCCAAATCAAGAAGCATTGCGTCAGCTTTGTTTAGATTTAGAAAATTTAACTGTTACGCCTTTGATTAGTATTATTTTGCCAGTAACAGAGTCGGCTCAAACTTGGATTAAAGATGCGATCGCTGCTGTTCAAGCTCAAATTTATCCCTATTGGGAATTATGTTTGAATCTAGAGGATCAGAAACAAGAAAGCTTACTCGAAGATCTTTTACCTTCCTCTCGCAAGAGCGATCGCAGAATTAAGATTGAAATTGGTCCGACACCAAATACTTTAGCCACGATCTCGAAGAAATCCGCTGCCCCTTCGGGCGGGAATGGGGGATTAAATATAACAGTATTAACTAGTGATACGAATTCATCAATCACTGAACCCCCCCATCCCGAAGCTGCGCAAGCGCGGGCCGCAAACCAAACTCTCAATCGCGCGCAAGGAGAATTTCTTGTCCTACTAGAAGAGCAAACTTTACTGGCTCCTGAGGCATTATTAGAGCTGGTTTGGCAATTGGCTAAAAATCCGCAAACAGATCTGATCTATGCTGACCAAGATTATCTGCAACTGCCTGAGATCTGTAACCTAAAACCTAAAATTAACTTATTATCTGAACCTTGGTTTAAACCTGATTGGAATCAGGATTTACTATTATCTCGTAACTATTTTGGCTCTGTGGTTTTATGTCGCTATTCTCTAATCAAAAAAGTCCAGGAATTTAACCCTAAATACAACTCTCAATATATTTACGATCTGCTCTTAAGACTCACAGAAGTTACAGAAAATATTGTTCATATCCCTAAAATATTGTCCCATCAAGCACGAGATATTACTTGTGAAGCAAGGGAAACAAATCAAATAGTAAAAGATGCATTACAACGGAGAAAAGAACCGGGTCGAGTTATCAGCAATCCCGACTTTCCTCAAATTAGAACTATTCGTTATCAGATTACAGACCAAGCTTTAGTTAGTATTATTATCTTGACTCGTAATTTGGGGGGGATGCTAAACCAATGTCTGGAATCAATTTTTGGCCTGACTACCTATCCTAATTTTGAGGTAATAGTTGTTGATAATGGTAGCGATGAATCGGATAGTTTAGAAGTCATTGAAAATTGGTCGCAAAAACAACCAGAAAAGTTGCATGTTCTCAAACTAGATATTCCTTTTAATTATTCTGCCCTCAATAATCAAGCAGTAGAGCAATCTCATGGTCAATATCTTTTATTTCTGAATAATGATACTAAGGTTATTTCAACCGACTGGATCGAAGCCATGGTCGAACAAGCTCAGCGAGAATCTATTGGCGCGGTGGGAGCATTGTTACTCTATGCCGACGATACAGTGCAGCATGCTGGAATAATTTTGGGAGTGACAGGAATCGCTGGGCATAGCCATCGTCATTGCTCGTTCCGAGAAGAATCAGGATATTACGATGCTTTAGTCACGACAAGTAATTACTCTGCTGTCACAGCAGCTTGCATGATGTGTCGTCGAGAGATTTTTGAAGAAGTGGGAGGATTTAACGAACAATTGGCTGTGGCTTATAACGATGTGGATTTATGTTTAAAATTCCAGCAACAAGGCTATCAAAATATCTTTTTGCCCCATGTGCAGTTGTATCACTATGAATCTCAGTCTCGAACAACCGAAGATACTCCTGAGCAAAAGCAACGTATTCAGCAAGAAGTACATTTTATGGAAACAACCTGGAATCATTGGATTAACCATGACCCTGGTTATAATATCAATCTCACAAGAGAGAGAGAAGATTACAGTCTTAATCTAGAATCATCCGTCGAAGTTACTGCTATTTTCTTGAGTGAAACCAGAGAACATGAGTTATGGGGATTTTTCCTTGATGAACCAAAGGCGGGGTGTGTAAAAAGAAATTTTCTGGATATTATGGGTTGGGTAGTAGGTCGAATAGCAGAGGCGAAAGTACTTGAAATTTTAGGGGGCAATAAAATTATTGCGGCTACTGATATTAAGGAAACTCGTTCTGATGTTGCACAGGTGTATCCCCAAATTTCTCAAGCTGCGAATAGTGGCTTCGCTACAACTATTGATATTTTAGATTTACCTCAAAATGCTGATCTTACGTTACAAGTTGTTTTAGCTAATGAAATTAAAGTCAAATTGGGAAAAATACATTTAGCATTGAACATTTATCAGTGAATATTTAACATTTAACATCAACTATTTAATATTTATTTGTTTTTAATTATCCATGAATGATTTATCTCTTTCTCAAATAAAAGTATTTCAAGATCATCTTGAAGAAGCTGACAATTATAAAGAACAGGGTGAATTAGAAGCAGCGATCGCTTGTTATCAAAAAGCGATTGAAATTAATTCCCATAGTGCCAGTACTTATTACGATTGGGGTAGCATATTACTTGAGCTGGCAAATTGGGCAGAAGCAACTGATATTTTTCAAAAATCCTTGGCTATCAATCCTAATTTTGATTGGTGTCATTACAATTTAGGGGAAGCCCTAGTTAATTTAAATCGGTGGGAAGAAGCAATTTTTGCCTACCAAAAAGCTCTAGATCTCAACTCCAATTTACCTCAAATTCATAAGAAATTAGCCGATTCCTTTTATCAGCGAGGTACAATAGATCGCGAATCTTTACTGGAAGACTATCGGGCTCAAATCGCAGAAGATCCCTATAAAATTTCTCTTTATCATCAGGCAATTGAAGTTCAACCCCAAAATTCTGATTTATATTTGGGCTTAGGTAATGCCTTAGTTTTTCATAATAAATTGGATGAAGCCACAGTTGCCTATCAAATAGCACTGCAAATTAAACCAAATTTTAAGGCAGCGAGAATCCAGCTAGAAAAAATATTGCAGCCTGACGATCTTGAGCTGGGAACGATTGCTATTACCACGGAAAATAACTTACAACCTAGAAATTCACTCCAACAAGCCAAAAGGGTCGTAGATAACTTAAACCAAATTCAGCTCAATAACTTTCTTCTTTCTGATGGGATCATTGAATTTACCCCAGTTAGTGAACCAATAGTTAGTATTGTTTTGGTTTTATATAATCGTGCCGAGCTTACTCTTAGTTGTTTGCATTCGATTTTGCATAATAGTTTTAAATCGCTAGAAGTCATTATTGTTGATAATAACTCAAGCGATCGCACTAAAGCACTGCTCGATAAAGTTCAGGGCGTTAAGTTTATTTTTAATGATGAAAATCGTCATTTCCTATTAGCAGCTAATCAAGCTAGTCAAGTAGCACAGGGAGAATATTTGCTCTTTCTTAATAATGATGCCCAAATTTTGGGAGATAGCATTAATCAGGCCGTACAAACTATCAATGAGCAGCCAGATGTTGGTGCGGTGGGAGGCAAAATTATTCTTCCTGATGGAACATTACAAGAAGCAGGAAGTATTGTTTGGCAAGATGGTTCTTGTTTAGGTTACGGCAGGGGAGATGATCCAGAATTACCTCAGTATATGTTTCAAAGGGAAGTAGATTATTGCTCTGGGGCTTTTCTCTTGACGCCTCGGGAATTATTTACAGAATTAGGTTGTTTCGATGATATTTATCAGCCAGCCTATTATGAAGAAACTGATTACTGCATAAGGCTACACAAAGCAGGTAAGAAAATAATTTATGATCCTCAGGTAGCGATTTTACATTATGAATTTGCCAGTTCAGAAAATAATGAACAAGCGATTGAGTTGCAGGAAAAAAACCAAAAAACTTTTATTGACCAACATCGCATTTGGTTACAATCTCAATATCAACCTGATCTGAGTAATATTCTTAATGCCAGTGCCAAAAAAGGAGAACAGCTCAGGATTTTATTCATTGATGATCGCATTCCCCATCCCTATTTGGGTTCTGGTTATACTCGCAGCTCAAAAATGCTCCAGATCATGAGTAATCTGGAATGTTTAGTGACCTTTTATCCGACAGATTTAAGCTTTCAAGAAAATTGGCAGAACACCTATAAAGATATTCCCAGGACTATCGAAATCGCCAAAGATTGGGGCTTACAAAAATTAGAAGATTTTTTGCGATCGCGACCTGACTTTTACGATCTAGTTTTCGTCAGTCGCCCCCATAACATGAATCATCTTAACTATATTTTGTCCCAGGAAAATATACTAGATGGCACTAAAATTATTTACGATGCCGAAGCATTATACTGTCTGAGGGAATTTGCCCTGCAAAAGTTACGAGGAAAACCGCTATCCCAAGAAGAGCAGCAGGCAAAAATTCAAGAAGAATTAGAAATAGCGCTCAATAGTGATCTCATTATTTCTGTCTCTGAAGCTGAACAACAAAAGTTCCTTGATCATGGTTATCCCTCAGTGGAAATATTAGGTCATTCCTTAATGACTGTACCTACTCCCAATATTTTTGCCAAACGTCAAAGCATTTTATTTGTCGGCGCGATTTATGAAATAGATTCTCCTAATGCTGATTCTGTTTTATGGTTTAGCCGGAAAATTTTCCCTTTAATTCAGGAAGAATTGGGTGCAGAAGTTAATTTCTTGGTTGTAGGAAATAACACTGTTCCCGAACTAAATAAAAAAATAGCTAAATTAAATAATCCTGGCATAAAAATGTTGGGAAGAGTCGATAATCTTTTACAGATTTATAATCGTTCTCGCTTGTTTATTGCTCCTACCAGATTTGCCGCAGGGATTCCTCATAAAATACATGAAGCTGCTTCCTATGGTTTGCCAGTAGTAACCACATCTGCGATCGCAAAACAATTGTCATGGCAAAATGAGCAAGAATTATTAACAGCCAATAAACCTCAAGATTTTGCTAATCAATGTATTCGTCTCTATCAGGAGGAGGATTTATGGAACAAACTAAGAGAGAATGCTCTCAAAAAGATAGAAATCCAATGTTCGCCTGAATACTTCCAAACCAAACTCAAAGAAATACTGGATAGGTGTTAGGTATTAGGGGTTAGGTGTTAGGTGTAATGTTCTCAAACCTTGCATAACATAAGCATTAAATTATTACTTATTACTTATTACTTATTACTTATTA
>NZ_ALVZ01000222.1 GCF_000332055.1 Xenococcus sp. PCC 7305
TTCTCGTTTAAAGATTGACTTTAAAAACCTAACGATTTGGGATTTGGGGTTTTAGGGGTTTGGGGAATAATAATAGCTAGATTTCCCTAATTCCCTACACCCCTATTTCCCTAAGCGAGAAGTATTGACCCATTACCCATTAACCTTATTTAAACCCCAACAGTCATTTCGGCTTCTTTCTGGGCCATGGATAAAATTAAATCGATCGCGCGATTGGAATAACCCCATTCATTGTCGTACCAAGCGACAACTTTAAAGAAGTTACCATTCAATTCCATGCCTGCCTCGGCATCGAAAATACTAGAATGGGCATCGCTAGTGAAGTCGGTCGAAACCACGGGATCATCTGTATAGCCAAGAACACCTCTCATTTCGCCTTCTGCGGCCCGTTTCATTGCTGCACAGATTTCTTGATAGCTGGTAGCCTTTTCGGTACGGAACGTCAGATCAACGACAGACACATCAGGGGTCGGAACTCGCATTGCCATGCCTGTGAGTCGGCCTTTTAATTCTGGTAACACTAGGGCCACAGCCTTAGCCGCACCGGTCGAAGCAGGAATAATATTTTGGGTGGCACTACGGCCTGCTCTCAACGCTTTTTTGCTGGGGCCATCTACTGTAGGTTGGGTTGCTGTCATCGCATGGATCGTGGTCATCAGACCTTCGCTCAAACCAAAGTTGTCATTAATTACCTTGGCGATCGGCGCCAAGCAGTTTGTTGTGCAACTGGCATTCGAGACGATCTCATCTTTACGGGGATCGTAGCTATGATGGTTTACTCCCACTAAAAGAGTTTTTACTTTCTCGGGATCTTTGGTGGGTGCGGAGATGACAACTCTTTTCGCTCCTGCGGTGAGATGTTTGGCGGCACCTTCGTAGTTCGTAAATAGTCCTGTTGCTTCGACCACAAAGTCCACATCATATTGTTTCCAAGGTAACTCTTCAGGGTTTTTGATGGAGACACAAGGAATAGTCTTGCCGTTGACGATAATTGCTTCTTCTGTCGCCTCGATAATGCCAGGAAAACGACCATGAGTCGAATCGTATTTGAGCAAATACGCGATCGCTTTCGCTGCGACGAGATCGTTAATACAAACGAATTCTAGATTGGGATTATTAATTCCCGCGCGAAATACCAATCTACCAATGCGACCGAAACCATTAATTGCTACTTTAATTGGCGGCATAGTTATTACTCCCTATTTATAATGTTTGCAAATACTCTTATGGAAACTGTTATATTTTTACTTCCTTATTTTTCTGTAGAGGGGGCCTCCCTATTATTAAAATGCATGTTCTATTTTTTTGACGGGAGGAAACCTTAAAAAATAATTACTAAATTGAAGATCTTGAGAAGAAATACTACGCATGTCAGGGAACCTAGATAAATTACACGACTTAAAACTTTCTGCTCCAATCATGACTGGCGTTGGTTTTTAGGTGGTAGTTTTTAGGTTAGAGTAGGCAAATCAACTATTTTGCCAGATTGGCATGTATCGCTAACCAGATACAGGGAGGTTCCGAACTGGTATAGACAACGCGATGCTTTTGATGGGCCGGGATCAACAAATAATCCCCTGCTTTTAATCGAATTTGAGAACCGTCAACATAAGCCAAAATGGCCTTTCCCTGCAACAACATGACCCATTCATCTCTATCCTGGTCATACCATTGCCTAGATGGTGTCGTTTGTCCGGTGGAGATAATCCGTTCAACTAAAATATTATCGGTAGAGGCTAAAGTCTCAAATAATTCTTTATTAGGCAAAGATGGGGGGAAATCAAAAATATTTGGCATTTTCAGACAATTATTCGGTATTAAGTCAGCCCAAATCTCATAAACTAGGTAATTCTAGAGGAATTGAACCAATAGCACCTGTCCGAAAATCCTGTAGAAATTGACGCGCTACTCGTTCTTTATCGCCTTGATAGCGCTTTTGGGCCACGGTATGCAAATAAGACTCTCCAGTGAGAGCTTCTGGCTCTACACCATAACGGGATTGTAGAATCTTGCCAAAATCTAATTTCATGATCAAATCAACCATTGCCGCAGCAACTAATTGATTATCATAGGAAGCCTGGCCAATATCTTCGCAAATCGCCAATTTGACGGCATTTTCCTGATTATATAATTTCCAGGGGATCACTCCAGGCGCGTCTAAAAGTTCAATTTCTTGGGACATTCGCACCCATCGCAACTGGCGAGTGACCCCTGCTCTGCGTTCACTAACTACAGCTTTTTTTCCTACCAAACGATTGATTAACGCTGATTTCCCTACATTGGGAAACCCAATAACTACCGCTCGCACAGGACGAGGACGCATTCCGCGATCGCGCCGCCGCTGATTCATGGCTACCCCGGCAGCTTGAGCAGCAGTTTTGACCGCCTTAATACCTTTACCTTTTTTGGCATTAGTAAAATAAGTTTTGGTTTCTTGAGCTTTAAACCATTCCAACCATTGTTTCTGAACCGACTCGGGGATCATATCCATGCGGTTGAGAATAGAAACCTTGGGTTTCTCCCCAATCCAATCGGCCACTTGCGGATGATGGGATGCTAAAGGAATCCGCGCATCTCTCACCTCCAAGACCACATCCACCCTTTTTAATTGCTCTTTCAGTTGCCTTTCTGCCTTGGCAATATGACCTGGATACCATTGGATAGTAGGAGAAAACATGGTTTGTAATGATTTAAATGTTATTTATTGAAGGCCGAGCCAAGCAAGTAAGCCTTTCCCTGTAAGATACTCGATTACGATGGCTAAAGTAAAACCAATCATCGCTGCTCTACCATTAAGACGTTCGGCATATTTGTTAAAACCAAATTTAGGATCTTCCAATTTTGGAGTAACTGTTGGTTGAATTTGAGTCATTGGTCTATAAATTGAATTAATTAAATTATTTTTACAAAACTTTACTTGTTAACTTATATTAATCAATTTCCTCTAACTTAAGCAAACTAAAAATTATTGGGCTTCGCCCTTGACGGTAGATGGTAGAGGTCAGAGGGCAGAAGTTTTAAATTAGTTAACATTTGCAGTACATGTTGTGTTATCTCTCAGCCAGATCGGGATAATATTTAGGAAATTAGGAGTTATGAAGTCAGCAAAAGTATCTTGTTGCCTCCTCATCCCTCATCCCTCATCCCTCATTCCTCATCCCTCATCCCTCATCCCTCATCCCTAAAAAAATGTCTGGTATTTATAAAAGCCGATTGTTTAATTTTCTCAATCGCCAAAAGATTCGTTTTAGCAATCAATTTGGTATCGCATTACGGAACTTTCAATTGGCTGCGGAAACGGGAGTAAACATATTACTGTATCCTGTTTATTTAATTACTAGGACTGGGATGTCTAAGCGACAGCAACTTGAGTCGGATTCTAGACCGTCAAAAACTCAAGTCAAACGTAACTCAGGAATTCCCATGTTAGGGGATGATCTTTGGGCGGACAATGAAGAGGATAATCTAGTAAGCAAGACAGATCGAGCCAATGCTGTTCTGGCCTCCACGAAAGCAGATCGAATGAGTTCTCGATTATCTCAACAAGGACAAGATGATTCGAGGAATTCCCCGGCAACTGCCCCCATCAGATTTTTCCGCAAAATGTGGAATTGGGCAAAAACTACTCCTGTTGCAACTAAGCTTAACCTTTTCGGTAGGGCGAATATTGTTGCCGCGAACCCTACTATTTCATCGCCAACTAGCACTTCTGACAATTCCTTGAGCCTACTACTATCTTCTTCTCTCTCGTCGGAAAAAGAATCTTCTGCCATTCAAGAGTTAATTCATAGGGCGATCGCGTACTTCTTTGGCAACAAACGAAAATCAATATCTGGCGAAACGAAAGAAGCTTTACCCAGTTCTCAATCTCCAGAAACAGCAATAATTCAATCAAGGCCAGTCAACCTTTCTGTTATTGCTTCTCCTGAGACGACAGAATCTAAACTGACTTTTTTCTCCAAAGTCAATATTTGGCTTGAAAAAATAAAATCAACTCTGAATGATTCTTCTCGTTCCGATATTGAATCATCAGAACCAGACTCTTTTGCTGTGCAAGTGTTAATTCGTCGTGCGATCGCACATTTCTTTGGTAATAAGCAAAAATCAATATCTGGCAAAACTCAAGGAGTTATATCTAGCTCTCCTGGCTTGAAGCGCAATTATTCGGTGGCCTTACCTTTTTCAACTTTTAGTCTAGCGTCAGAATCGAATACTCTATCTGTTAGTTTACCTTTTACGTCATGGAACTTAAGATTACCTAGTTCTCTCCAAAAGAATTTACTTTTGTCTGATGATTCGGTGAATAATTTACCCATAATTGATCGTAAATTGATGGGAGCCGCAACAGTTTCTCTTAATATCTGCTCAGAAAGTACCTTATCTATCAATCAAACACCCCAAGAAAATTTGGCCAATATTCCCTTAGAATTTTCCTCAGATTTCTGGGAAGCTGAAGTGATTAGCGTTGGCTATGCTAAAAGCATTCTGGAAAAAATCTTAGAATTTCTCGATAAAATAACCTGGTGGCTCGAAAAACAATTTGTCAAACTCTGGCAATTTGTCAAGAAAATCTTAAGTAACAACTGAATAGAAGGCTGCTTTGGCTGCTGCTTGCTCTGCTGATTTTTTGGAGCGCCCGACACCCTTTCCTAGAAGACTGGCTTCCTGTGCCCCAACTTTAGGCAACCATACTTCTGCAACAAAACGCTTGTCTCTGGTCGCGGATTTTGTATTTTCTGAGACCTTATATTTCGGTAGGATTTTATATTTTCCCTGAGTCCATTCTTGGAGTGCATCTTTATAATTTCCCCTTGCTGGATCGCTTCTCACCTTGGCCGATTGTTTTTGCAAAGCTTCATCCAACCAAGGTCGAATCAAATCCATATTATGAGTACTCAAGTATAGAGCGCCCAGGATGGCCTCAAAAGCATCTGCCAACCAAGACTGCCTACCCGTGCTGTTCCCTTTGGCATTAGGGCCAATAATTAAGTAAGGTTCAATTCCATAATATATTGCTAACTCTGCTAAAACGCGATCGCTGACCACGATGGAACGAACAGCCGCAAATTCTCCTACAGTCTCTTCGGGATAGGTTTCCAACAAAATCTCAGCAGAAATCAATCTGACTACGGCATCGCCCACAAACTCTAACTGTTCATAATTTCTCTGCTCAGAAGCACTAGGATGAATAAGAGCTAAATCTAGCAAAGACCAATCAACAGGAGCATTGGCAGGTAACCCTAACTTCTGAGTAAGTTGTTGTAATTGTCTTTGGCGTCGAGGATCTTCAAACATTAAAATTTTCTAAAAAAAATAGAGAGAGTCGGCACATAAGCCGGATTCTGTTCTTAGATGAGGATGTATAAGTGTACTACACATTCTTCTAAGGGCGGTTATCTATCTGGGATGGCTGTTACCAACCACCTCTTGCGGCTCACCTTTAGCGGGATTGGAAAAAGACCAACCCTAATCCCTTCGGCCTTGCTCCCAACCGGGGTTTACCTAGCCAGCACCTCTCGATACTGCTGGTGCGCTCTTACCGCACCTTTGCACCCTTACCTCAATCAATTATCAGTCATCAGTTATCAGTTTTCATTTACTGTTCACTGTTAACTGTTAACCCTTCGGGAAGTGCGCGTTCCTTAGCTGATGAGACATCAGCAGGGTCGCACTTCTGTTCACTGAAAAAGGCGGTATTTTTCTGTGGCACTATCCTCACAGTCGCCTGCACTGGGAGTTACCCAGCAAGTTTGGTCTTTCGGGAGTCCGGACTTTCCTCACTCATTGACAATTTTTGTGACAAAAAGTGCAACCACCTCACCTACTCTCTCTATCTCTAGTTTATTTTAATATGGAGTAATCATATCCAACCGGAACATTAGGGGTTTCCCCCACGACAAAATTATTCATGAACAAAGATTCTGAAATTACTTCCTTTTCCCCAAGCTCTCCTGCAGTCAAAAAAGTTGCCTCAACTTTAATCTTGTTGGGAAACCTCGGATTTTGGTTGCAGTTGCTGTTAGGGATTGTCTCTTTGATGTTGCTCTTATTTTCTACCCCTCTATTGGGTAGTAATAGCAAAACCAGTGGCAACGAAAATCTGGCTCTTTTTTGTGCCACGATCGGTGTTTTAACTCTAGCTCTAAGTATATTTTTCTTTTTCCGCCGTTATATTTCTATTGGCAAATCTTTGAAGAATGCCCGTTCTAGTAGCGATCGCCCAAACAAGAAATTTACTATTAGATTAATTAGATTGGGACTAACCTCTAATCTCGCGGGAATGTTCATTGCAATTATTGGAGCAGAAGCTTTTGCTGGTTTGCTATATCAGAAAGCTTCTTTAATCCCCACTGGTTCAACTACTATTTTTCAACCTAGTCAATTAATTAATTCCGTGGAGATTATGGCTCTACTTGCCAATATTCATACTATATTCTCCCATTTCGCCGGGATAACTCTTGGATTAATCCTACTCGAACGCATCAATAAATAGAATAAAAAGCCTCATAATTTTTTCAATTTTCAATTGACTAAGATGCAACAAACTCGTTTAAATGAATTAGTCGATACCGCAGCTGGTCAAATAGAACTGCTGTTCAATAATCCTTGGCGCAGAATTTCTCTGAATATCATTGCTCTATTGATGGGCTTTTTTATGGGATCGGCGATCGTATCTAGTGCAGGTCAGGATGCCGTCTGGGATATTACCGGCGCAGCTGTCCTCTTAATTTTCGCAGAATTGTCAAGTAGGTGGATTTATGGGCAAAATAAAAAATCCTCTGCTATCATCAGGCAATCTCTTTTCCTGGATATTTTAAATAAATTTAAGATCGGCATTACTTATAGCCTATTCTTAGAGGCATTCAAACTAAACTCGTAGTATGATGCAAAAACTTGATTTGACCACTACCAGTATCTTGCTGAATTGGGCTCATGGAAAACAGCCTAACGCAATTGAGCTAGAAGAACTCATCAAAAAAGAATTAGCAAATACAGAGAAAGCCCAAGCATTTGGAGTCAATCAAGATAATGCTCAACAGTTGATTGAAGCTAGGGCACAGCTTTTCTGTTCGGCTCATTCTAATGTCATAGAATGGTGTCATCTTCATGGCATAAAAGATACGGGTAATAAGATTCTCAATTTGATGTGGAATCTTTGGCTGCCTTTGGCGGTCAATTTAGCAGAGCTGCGTCAAAAATTAGGTCGTACTCCTATTCAAGGCATCTTAGGTGGTCAGGGAACAGGAAAAAGTTTTTTGACGTCGATTTTACGTCTGCTCCTGAATCACCTTGGTTACACAACTGTCAATCTGTCTCTTGACGATCTTTATAAAACCCATACAGAACGCTTTCGTTTACAAAAAACAGATCCTCGGCTAATTTGGCGAGGTCCTCCAGGTACTCACGATATTTATTTAGGCCTAAAGACTCTGGAAAATTGTCTACAAGAAGACTATGGGGAACCAATTGAGATTCCTCGGTTTGATAAATCTGCCCACAATGGAGAAGGAGATAGGGGAAAACCAGAAACTGTTGCCCAAGTAGATATTGTTTTGTTTGAAGGTTGGTTTGTGGGGCTTAGGCCGATAAACGAGAGTATTTTCGACAATCTGGCTGAGCATCCTTTGCCGCCTATTATCAGTCAGAAAGATGTTCGATTTGCCAAGGATAATAATGAAAGACTCAAAACCTACGCCATTTTATGGGAAAAATTGGACAGTCTTTTTGTGCTTTACCCTGAAGACTATCGTTATAGCAAACAATGGCGCAAAGAAGCGGAACATCAAATGATTGCTGAAGGAAAAACTGGCATGAGCGATCAAGAAATTGAGAATTTCGTTGATTATTTTTGGCGATCCTTGCACCCGGAACTATTTATTAAAATTTTGATTCGACAACCTGATGTCGTCGACTTAGTGATCAAAATTGATAAAAATCATAACTACAGCAAAATATATAAACCTAACTGATTAGATTTTTTGTCATATCTTCCATCTAAACGCGATCGCAAGAGCTCTGACCCCGAGCGATCGCATTTGAAGAACAGGAATCTGAACTGGAGCTTTTGTTTTATTCCACAATAACCTCTCCGAGCATGCCGGCTCCACGATGAGGTTGACAGTAATAAGGATAGATCCCAGGACTCGTAAAGGTTGTTTCATAGGTATTTCCTGGCGAAAATACCATTTGTTTATGGGATTCGATATCGCTATCAGAAAAAACCACGTTGTGAGGGTACATTTTGTTGTTGACCCATTCCACAGTATCCCCCACGTTGATGGTTATCGAGTTGGGGTCAAATTGTAACAAGCCATTATCTGTTCCCATCTTAACTTTGTAAGTAGCGGCTAAGACCGGATTGATATTTATCAAGAAACTAGTAAGCACTAGCAATGCAGTAGAGAGGAGTAAAGTTAGTTTTTTTATCATCGGTTATAGAATTGCCAAACGCGCATTATTTGTTATGCGGTTAATCTTTGTTACAAAGGATCTTACTACAAGAGTTTTACGGTTCGTCTTTCGGGATTTCCCTAACACCTAACACCCAACACCTAAAACCTTTTGCTCGCAATTAACTTAATTTTGCCAAGTCGGGTCTTGACTTGTCTTGGAAAACTAATGCAGGATAAGATAGCGATTGGGTTTATTCAACAAATTGAGAAGGAGAATCAATGTTTAAGAAATTATTGGCAATGGCTTTTGCTATCATCACTGTGGCCACTCTTGGTTTCGCTAATCCTGCTTTAGCTGATGGTGCAGCAACTTTCAGTGCTAATTGTGCTGCTTGTCATTCTGGTGGGGGTAATGTTATCAACCCTACAGCGACTCTTAGCTTAGCTGATTTGCAGAAGAATGGAAAAGACTCCCTTGAGGCCATTGTCACTCAAGTGACCTATGGTAAAGCACCGATGCCTGCCTTTGGCGGCAGATTGACTGATGCGCAAATTGAAGAGGTCGCAGCATATGTTCTATCCCAAGCAGAAGCTGGTTGGTAGATTGTAGTTTTTACCACAATTAAATTTACTCTTTAATATCTTAAAATCCCCGATCGCATTATTCTGAGATTGGGGTTTTTTGTTGCATAATATGAAGAGAATATTACAAAAGATTAAGGGTTAACAATATGGACCGAGGCAAAATTGTGGCAATTATTACTGGAGCAATCTCAATTGCGATCGCGATCGCCTATCTGATTTTGGTGCAAATATTGGATTCAAGAGGTGCCATGATTCCAGCCCCCATCAATGTTATAGATGTTATCCATCCTTGGTTGTTTTAGACTTACGGGCTCTAATTAAACAGGCTCCAAACCCAGCGAAATATAAAAAATGTCAGGGTGGCAAATCCGACAACCATCAGCAATAGTAGAATTGTTAGACCAATTAAAAATAACAGACTGTTCTGGCGATTCGACTCATCTTGGGGCACTGACACCTGACTTTCTAAAAGATCCATATTCCTGACATTGGCTTTCCAAGCAACATCGAATACATCCCCGACAACAGGAACAGTCCCCGCAACAGAATCAAACAAGAGATTGGCCACCATTTGCCAGAGGATTTCACGGGAAATGCCCATTCTCGCCGCTTCGATGATAATGTAAGCACCTAGCGCCCCCGCGATCGTATCTCCACCCCCAGGAATTAATCCTAAAATAGGATCTAAACCTAGACGATATTTAGTTCCAGGAATTGCGATCGCATTGTCGAGAATCTGAGAAAGACGACGCAGACTATTAATCTTTTTAGGATCAAGTGATTGTTTCATAATTTCGAAGGCAGAGGGCGAAATGAAGGCAGAGGGCAGATGGCAGAGGGCAGATGGTAGTTTTGTCTTTAACCTAAAACCTAAAACCTAACACCTAACACCTAACATCTAAAACCTAACTATAGCTTAAAACAGTATTATGTAATAACATGGCCACTGTCATGGGGCCAATGCCTCCGGGAACGGGGGTGATATAGCTGGCAACCTGGGAGACAGACTCAAAATCAACATCTCCCACCAGACGAGATTTGCCTTCGGCTTCGATGCGGTTGATGCCTACATCAATAACTACAGCATTGGGTTTCACCATCTCCGCGGTTATAAACTCTGGTTTCCCAACTGCTGCAACCAAAATATCGGCTTCTCGACAAACTGCGCCTAGGTCTTGAGTCCGAGAATGGGCAATGGTTACCGTGGCATTTTGTTCTAATAACATGAGCGCTAAGGGCTTGCCAACTAAAATGCTTCTGCCTACTACCACTGCTTTCTTTCCTGCGATCGCGATATTATATTCTTCCAAAAGTCTCATGACGCCTGCGGGGGTACAACTTCGCAATCCTGTTTCCGATCGCACTAGTCTACCTAAATTAGTCGGGTGCAAGCCATCAGCATCTTTATCTGGGTCTATTTTCAGCAACAAACCTACTGAATCAAGGTGTTTTGGCAAGGGTAACTGTACGAGAATGCCATCTACGCGATCGTCCTGATTTAATTTGAGGATTTCCTGTTCTAAAATTTCTTGAGTTGTATTTTCAGGAAAATGTCGACCAAAGGAAGCAATTCCTACTCTGGCACAGGATTTTTCTTTGTTCCGAACATAAACAGCACTAGCTGGATTATCTCCCACCATGAGCACTGCCAACCCTGGAGGACGACCAATTTTTGGCTCCAAGACGGCAATTTGCTCTTTCAGCCGGGCTTGAATTTTTTTCGCTAAAGTTTTTCCATCAAGTATTTTAGATTCAGTGTTAGTCATAAAATCGCTCAAGTTTTGCTCAACTATCCTAATTTTATTGCCCTAAACCCCATACTTTTTGCATAAAAGCTAAAACTTTTTTCTACTGTTTAAAATAATCTCTTGTTCCCTTGGCATCTAGGGCTTCTCCCAGACGGTTCAAACCATGAATATAAGCAGCTGTACGCATATCTACTTCCAGCTTTTGGGCGATCGCCCAGGTCTTCTCAACTTCTGTTTCCATTTTAGTTTTCAGGCGTTGATTTATTTCTTCGAGCTCCCAATACCAGCCATTACGATTTTGTACCCATTCAAAATAACTAACGGTTACTCCTCCTGCATTAACCAAAATATCAGGAAAGATCTTGATGCCCTTGGCTAACAATATTTCATCCGCCGCTGAATCAATCGGGCCATTGGCAACTTCAAAGATAAATTTTGCTTTAATGTCTGAAGCATTAGCCGCGGTAATCTGATTTTCCAAAGCCGCGGGAACGAGAATGTCAACATCTAACGCCAGTAATTCTGCGTTGCTAATGTTTTGATGTTCCACAATGCTGCAAACACTGTCATCGCAGTAAACAGCTTTGATGCGACGACTTTGGGCTTTATGATGTCGAATACTGGGGATATCTAGACCTTGAGGTGCATAGATCCCCCCTTGAGAATCACTAACCGCTACTACTTTATAACCAGCCTTAAATAATAGTTCGGCAATAATTGCTCCTGCATTTCCAAAACCTTGAACTGCTACGGTGGTCTGTTCTGGCTTGATGTCGAATTTGGGTAAAATAGCTTCGATTACGTAAAAAGCTCCTGTGGCAGTAGCTTCATTTCTTCCCTGGCTTCCGCCTAAAGTTAGGGGTTTTCCTGTGACAACACCTCTAACGAGTTGCCGATTAATGATACTATATTGATCCATCATCCAACCCATAATGGTGGAGTTGGTATAAACATCGGGAGCCAGAATATCAATATTGGGGCCAATGAAACCTGCGATCGCATCTACATAACCGCGACTCAATCTTTCCAATTCTGATTTGGATAATTCCTTGGGATTAACCGTAATGCCACCTTTCGCCCCACCAAAGGGCAAATCTAATAAAGCACATTTAAAAGTCATCCAAAATGCCAAGGATTGGACTTCATCGAGGTTAACTCCAGGATGATAGCGAACTCCGCCTTTGCCAGGCCCTCTTGTATCGTCGTAGCGGACTCGGTAACCAGCGAATACTTTTAAGGAGCCATCATCCATTCTCACGGGAATATGAACCGAAAGAGTTGCCTTGGGATAGCGTAATCGCGCGATCGCATCTTCCGAGATATCGATATGTTTTAAGGCTTTTTCTAATCTTTTCCCGGCATCAGATAGTAGAGAGGCGTTCTTGCTAGCTAATGGTGGGGATTGGGTATCATCAACCGCAGAATTATTAAGATCATTTTCTTGAATTAGTTTAGCCATCACGACAGCTCCCGATGCGAATGAGACTCATATCTCCATTAAAGATCAAGAAAATGTATAATTTGTTACTTTTTTACTTTTGTTTACATTACACCGAAGGCAGAAGGCAGAGGGCAGAGGGCAGAAGTTAGAAGTAAAGCTAAACCTTATGCAATTATGCGAAGCGACATTAAGAGTATTACCTAATTTAGCTAAAACTTGGCTAAGCTGGGGGCGAAATCTATCGGAGTATTATCTATGGTTAGTGTTGCCTATGCCAGTGTTGATGAGCGCGCTAAATTTATCCAGCAGACCTATACTCACTTAGCTGGTGCGATCATTGCTTTTATTATTGTTGAGTTTATTTTTTTTCAGATTGGATTAGCCAGAGCTATTGCCGATTTTATTTTTTCCACCAGAATGGCTTGGTTTGCAATTTTGGGTGGCATGTCCTTGCTCGGGTGGTTTGCTCGGGAGTTGCTTTCGCAGAATGATGATCGGGAAACTCAATACAAAGCCTTTGGAATATATATCATCGGTAAGGCGATTATTTTTGCTCCCATACTCTATATTGCGGCCAACTATACCGGAGACTCCAATTTGATTCCCACCGCAACTATTCTCACCTTATTTTTGTTTGCTGGTTTGACAACCATTGCTTTTACTTCTCGCCAAGATTTTTCTTTTTTAAATAGTATTTTAAAAGTTGGTGGTTTTGTCGCTTTAGGTTTGATTATTTGTAGTTTACTCTTTGGCTTTAGTTTGGGAATTTGGTTCTCTGCGAGCATGATTATTTTTGCTTCTGCTGCTATTTTGCGGGACACTTCTAAGGTGATTCACAGATATCAAACCCATCAATATGTTGCAGCGGCTTTTTCCCTATTTTCTTCTGTGATGTTGCTTTTTTATTATGTTGTTCGTATTTTAATCAGAACTCAGTCCCGCCGTTAGGCATTGTTTGTGCGATTAGTTACACAACTTGGTAGCTTATGTTCTAGTCAAAAATGGTGTTAGGTTTTAGATGTTAGGTTAAAAATAAAGGCATTAATCCTTTGCAACTACTTAAAGATTCCCAATTCAAATATTTTCGCCAATCCTCCCAGCATAACTAAAATCAGACCTACTAAAACACCACGATTAATAAATTCTTGATTAGCTATTCTTTTATCGAGCTGTTCTACTTTGGTATCCAATGATTTAATGTCACCTCTAACTTCGGCCAATTCTACTTTTACATCAGAGATTTCTTTTAATATTGCTTTTTGATCAGAGTCAACTTCTTTTTTAAAATCAGAGATTTCTTTTAATATTGCTTTTTGATCAGAGTCAACTTCTCTTTTAAAATTAGAAATTTCTTTTAAGATTTCTCTTTGATCCGACTTTATTTCTCTGAGTATGTCGGCTAAGTCAGTCTCAATTGTGGGATTGGTCATGTTTTGCTTTTCTTTTTCCTATATTCTTATATTCCTATATTACATATTACTGTTAATATTATTTTTGATTCACTGGGGTTCGATCATAATTTGTAGCGTTTCTCGGAATCATAACTTATATTTTCTTGTTCACTGTCCTTGTTTCCCTATAGGCTGTCCCCTGAGATAAACAATCAATTATTTAAACTTGTATCAACAGTTATAAAATCATAATTACCAAAGATATTTAAAACTTCTGTATATCCTTGTAATTCTTGTAATGCTGATTCAACTTTAGGATCTCCCACGTTTCCTTCCAAATCCATATAAAAAAGATATTCCCCCAAAGACCTTTTTGTCGGTCGAGATTCAATTTTACTCAGATTAATATTCCTTTCGGCGAAAATTTGTAATGGCTTTACTAGAGCACCAGGAACATTTTGCGGCAAACTAAAAGCTAGAGAAAGACAATTACCTTGATTAATATTTTCCACCCCAACAACCAAAAAACGCGTGCAATTATCAGGGCGATCGTTAATCTGGGATTTCACAATAGGGACTTGATATAGCTGGGCTGCTCTAGCAGATGCGATCGCGGCAACCTGTGAATCCTGTTGGGGAAATTTTAAAGCTTCTGCCGTTGAATTAGTCGGCATTAATTTGACCTGAGGTACATTGGTTTCTAACCATTTTTGACATTGACCCAAGGCTTGAGGATGGGAATAAACTGTGGTGAGCTCTTCGAGGGAATTATTGCGAGACAACAACATATGACAAATGGGAATGGTAAAACCCCGTAAAATCTTGAGATTTGTCCTTTGCCACAAACTGTCTAATGTCATGGTTACACTGCCCTCAACAGAATTTTCTATGGGCACCACCGCACAATCACATTCTTGATTGGCCACGGCTTTTAGGGCAACAGCAATACTAGGGTGAAGCTTAAAGCTAACTTCCTGGCCTTGATTATCTCGTAACCATTTTGCATAGGCTAAAGCTGCGGTTTCCGAATAAGTTCCAGTAGGGCCAAGATGGGCAATAGAAATTGTCATAGAAAAAAAATCTTTACTTTAAAGATACAAACTATAAAGTTCTGTGTACATAATCGTTTTTGAAGAAATGTAACCTAAAATTGATAAAGATCTCCAAATTTTAAGTAATCTCACTTATGTACGCTCGTTTTAAGGCCACAGAATTAGTAAAGATACTAGCACCAGAAGCTCAAATTCCGATCCAACATTATCTGCGCCAGCCCCATCGCTTGGTCACTGCCATCACAAACCCCCAGCTCATGACCAAAGAAGCTGAGAATTTATACAACCTTAAAATGCGTCCCATTAACTTTATGGAGATTTATCATTTTCAACCAACAGTCAAACTGAAAGTCAAATCCGACGCCAAAGGCACAGTGTTCTTGAGTTCCCAAGAATGTCATATTGAAGGTATAGATTATATTAATCGTCGTTTTTCCCTCAAGCTCAAAGGGATTCTCTATCCGAAAACTATAGAAAACAAAACCATGCTACATGGTCAAGCAGATCTCGAAGTAGGAGTAGATGTTCCTGCTGCTTTGGTATTTACCCCCAAGGCTCTAGTTGAAATGACTGGGAATGGTCTGCTCAAGAGCATTTTGGGGAGAATCAAGCAAAGACTTGTAACTCAATTGCTGCAAGACTATCAGGAATGGGCAGCAACCGAAATCAATATTCAAGAGCCTTCTAAATCTCAGTTATCCGCAGATTATGGGTTTTAAAATTCCCCTAACAACCTATTTTAAATTATTATAGCCTCGTCACCTCTAGTTTTTCTCCCCGTTCCCCGTTCCCCGTTCCCCATTCCCGAAAGCTCTGATTTATCCGACTTTACGAGTCAGTAACGGATTTAACGATGGTTAAAAATAGTTACAAGTATAATATAATTTTATTTTGAAACTTGTTTCGATAAGTGTCGTCTAACATTATGAGGATATTTCCCAACTTCTGACTTTCAGATAATGTGGATATACTGAAAAACCTAACTCCTAAAACCCATTTGACCTCGCACAAGTATTTTAATTATGCCTCATATTTTTTCTGCGTTTGATTCGGTTTTACGCCTAAAATTTATTCCTATTTTTTCTGCCACTTTGATCAGCGCGCTCTCTATTCTGGCAAGTCCTCAAAACCTAACCGCACAAAATCTTTCGGATAATGGTTCAATTACGATCCGTTCTGATTCCCAAGAGGCTAATTCTGAAACAGGGGTGATTACGGCGCAAGGAAATGTCCAGATAAATTATCCTAGTAGACAAATCCAAGCGACCTCAGCTCAAGCGCAATACTATAGTCGGGAACGTCGTTTGGTTCTCAATGGCAATGTGTATGTGATCCAGCAAGGAAATAGTATGCGAGCAGAAAGTATGACTTATTTAATTGATGAAGGTCGCTTTATTGCCACTCCTCGATCAGATCGTCAGGTAGAATCAAATTACATTGTCACAGAACCAATCTCTGAACAGTGATTTTTAAAGGATAAAGGATGAGGGATAAAAGATGAGGAATTATAAATTGTGATGCCATAGTGAAGAAAAGAGATCATAATCTTAAAAGTAAAGTGAGAAATTGTTATCCTCATGATTTATCCTTAGCTTGTCCTCGAATGGGGATAATTCATCGTTTAAGTGTATGAGTTTAATTTTAGACAATATTCATAAATCCTACGGCAAAAAAAATATTGTTAGTAGAGTTAATATCAGAGTATTGCCAGGAGAAATTGTTGGTTTACTGGGGCCTAATGGTGCGGGCAAGACGACTACTTTCTATATCGCTACTGGTTTAGTTAAGCCCAACCAGGGTCAAGTTTTGTTTAATGGTAAAGATATTACTTCTGTTCCGCTTCATGAAAGAGCCCGAATGGGAGTTGGTTATCTCACGCAACAGGCAAGTATCTTTCGCAATCTTACCGTTCGGGAGAATATTCAATTAGTATTAGAGCAAACCAAAATACCTCGTCCCGTAAGACCAATTCGCCTCAATCAACTTTTGCAGGAATTTCGTCTAGAAAAAGCAGCGAATACTTTGGGCTATCAAGTTTCTGGTGGGGAACGACGACGTACCGAATTAGCTAGAGCTTTGGCTGTCGGGATGGATGGTCCTAAGTTTTTACTGTTAGATGAGCCTTTTGCGGGGGTTGATCCGATCGCAGTGGCGGAAATCCAAGAAATGATTGCTCGTTTACGCGATCGCCAAATTGGTATTTTAATTACTGATCACAATGTTCGAGAGACCCTAGCAATTACTAATCGTTCCTACATTATGCGAGATGGTCAGATTTTAGCTTCAGGAACTTCTGAAGAACTTTATGATAATTCTTTGGTTAGACAATATTACCTGGGCGATCGCTTCCGTATTTGATCCTGAATATTATCGTGAATAATTGCGGGATGAAAAAACTGCATTTATTTAATGTAAAAATAATGCTCCAACTTTAGCAACAGTATTTATAGTCACATTTTTTCCCAAGGTAAATTTATAAATTGATAATTCAGAAGCCTTATTCATCCTCAAGACATATTTTTTGAGAACTAGAAAAGAAGTAATGTTTTGGGTGTCAAGCTTTGTCAGGGAGACCCTGCCGTAAAACGACGAGGCTTCCTCTGACTTCGTGAATCAATTTACCTCTATGAGATTTAATGACAACTATCAATCAGAAAGACGGATTGGCCTCACCTCCTATCTCCGATAAAAAGTCAGATTTAACTTACTTTCAAACGATCCTATATGGAATTCTAATTGGGACGATTGGCGGTTTAGTGGCGACTATCTATTACTTTGTCTTAGAAAATCTCTTAGATATTGTTTGGGAAGAAGGCAAAGAATTTTGGTTACCCTTATTTCCCACTTGGCTGCCAGCTTGGAACTATACCTGGATTATTGCAACTATCGGCGGTCTATTGGTAGGTTTATGCCTATACTTTCTGGGTTTACCTGGAGAAATGGCGATGGTAATTGATAAAGTTCATGATCCTGGTCGTCTGGAACCTCGTCAAACCCCTGGGATGATTATCACCTCTTTGGTTTCCATTACCGCAGGGGGCAGCTTGGGCCCAGAAGCACCGTTAGTACAGGTTAATGGTAGCTTGGGAAGTTGGTTGGGCGATCGCTTGAATCTTTCCATGAAGTCAATTCGTATCCTGACCTTTTGTGGGATGAGTGCGGCTTTGGGTGCATTTTTTGGTGCTCCTATCGGAGGGGCTTTATTTGCCTTAGAAATTCCCCATCGTCGTAGTCTTGAATATTATGAGGCGATTGTTCCTGCGGTTATTGCTTCTATCTTTAGCTTTGCTATGTTCCGTTTTGGTACTGGCTTAGAAGTGGGAGGTATCTACCGTTTCGAGTTGTTTGATACTCTGCCACCTTTAACCTATATCAATATGTTGCAGGGTTTAGCTTTAGGTGCTATTGGGGCTGCTGCGGGGGTTCTATTTGTGGGGATTTTTCGCTGCATGGGCTGGTTAATTGCCAAGCTGGAAGATAACCATATTCTGCTGGCAGTGTTAGGCGGTTTAGGTATTGGTTGGATAGCTGTATTGTTTCCCCAAACTCTCTTCTTTAGTGAACAACAAATCCAAACAGAGGTAATTGAGGCTGGAGCTGCCTTGGGTGTTGTTACCTTACTTTGTATTACCTTAGCGAAGATGTTCGCTATTAGTTTTACGATTCATGGTGGATTTCGCGGCGGTTTCATTTTTCCCCTCTTTTTCACAGGGGCTAATTTGGGGTTGGCGATTTCTTTAGCGCGCCCTGATATTCACCCCACAATTGCAATGTTATGTTGTATGGCGGCGATTAATGTGGCAATCACCAAGACTCCCATTAGTACTTCAATTATTCTTGGGGTACTGACCGATACGTCGATTTTACCGATAGTTGCGATCGCGAGTTTTACTAGTCTCTTGTTAACAAACAATGTTTCTTTGCTAAAAACCCAACGTTCTCGCACCGTTGCAACAGAAACTGTGGTGGTTTCAGACAAGCTAGTTCCAGAACTGGAACTCTCTCCAGTTCTTAATTAAAGAGATCGTGCTAGCTCAGCTTCAACTTGATATTTGCGACTAACCTGGATATTGGCATCAAACCAATTGGAAACAGCTAACTTACTTTCTGCGAGGAGTAGTTTCGCCACCGCCAATTCTTGATGCTGTTCCAGGGGAAAAATATTAGCTGTCGGGCATTCCAGCCACTCAACAGCTTCTGTTAGGGCAGATTCAAAAGAACTAAAATTCAGAAATTGACCAGAGACTTCTCTATTATTGTCGATGACACGAAACTGCCATTTTTCTGTCAAATCGTAGAAAACAACCAAGATTTGTTTGCCAATTTTTTTGAGATAAGTAATGGTTAATGGCATTGGTTTCATAATCTTTAAATTCAGTTAATTTACGAAGATTCTGTATCATCATATCCGTGATCTTTTTCAACTAGATGAAATTTTGATAAAGAAACTTCATATATTTGCCAAAAAAGTATGAAGTTATGCCAAAAAATTCTGCTTCAATAAAATTCTGCGTTGTTGAATAAGTGGTTTGGGGTTTTGAGGTAGAGGTGTTTTAGATATGAGACGACAACCTTCTTTCTCCAACACAAGAGTCAAAGCCTGCTCAATCACATCAAGGTTATCTGTTCGAATACAGGCTGTACTATTATTATAACTCGGTTTTTCAAACCGATAATCTAAGTTAGCCATAATAAACTTTCTAAATTTGTTTTACATTAGTTTATTACCAGATTTAGTAATTAGATATTTACATTAGGTCTTAAAAACTTTCATTATCAAAATATTCTTGTCGGTTTTTGATGAATAAACGAATATACTCAGAATAATTATCAGGAAGCTGAAAGTATAGAAGCTTAATATCCATGCTATTTAACAAATCAAAGTCAATATATACTCGACTAAAAAAATCGCAACATCCCCAAAAATATTGTGAGGGATCAATTAATTTACCCAAAGCTCTATTGCTTCTTTCAGCATCACCTTCTCTTTCTTCAATCACTATTTTTGTTAAGACGGAAAAATACTCTTCCCCGTCTTTTTCTTGCTGATCAAGATCTTTATATAATTCACTGATTCGTCTAGCGAATTCTGGATTAACTTTTATCGCTCGTCGAAAGGATTCAGGGACTTTGATTAGAGAAAACTTTGGTTCAGAATAAAAGTTGTAATGGATTCTTCCTCGAGAAATTTCTAGAAGAAAGCCATCGATATCATCAATGACACGATAGAAAAAAGCATCAGATTTTAATTCTGTAGCCAGGTTCCATAACCTCAGACGATTGTTATTTAACGCTCGAAGAATTAGCCATTCGTTAGGATAAGACTTTATTATTGACCAACCGTTATTTCCTGAACCAATCCCCACAATCGCTAATGGCGGTCGTTCCCAAAACCTAATCTGTCTTAATTCTTGGAAGTTAAAGATTAAATAAGGAAGTTGAGGTATTTGAGTAATACCCTGCTCTTGCCTTAATAATTTGGATATTGCATTGGCAATAGCGATTGTATCGCTAGAATTTATACAGTAAGCAAAATTACAATAGTAACCATCCACTTCTTATTTACTCTCCTTAATCTTGAACAAAAATTTTGATTGAGCTCTAAGAAACTTTGATCGGAATTGTGTATATATTTATATTGTACTTATCGCCATAAAGCTCAATAGCAGCCAGCCCAGCATCAATATTACTAAAAGACATAAAATAATCTAAATTACAAATTGTAGCCACATCGTATTCTCTTTTAAGCTGATTCTCAAATCTTTTAAGATTTCGTTGATCTTCAAGAGTTATTTTCCAGCCTAAATAAGATGGATGATCGGGATTTAGTGCTTTTCTCAGAAAATATTGCTTTCCAGTTTTTACTTCTGCAACCGAACCAGCTACTTCCAAATTTTCTATAACAATCCGTCCAGATTCGTTAACTAATCCATCAAATAAAGCAGCCAGTCCTTCTGAAGGAGTCACAACAAAATAATCTCCAAGTGCACCAGTTATTTGTGTAGCATACACGCTATGAGTTATGTCTACTTCTCCAATACTTTGGTCATAGCGATCACCGTAATGAAGACCTAGCTCTGCTGTAAAGCAACCATCATCATCAATCTTTCCATTGTCAAAAACCTCATTTTCCTCCAGTAATACCTTTCGCTCTGCATTAACAATCCAATCTCTGATTTTTCTTCTTTGAGGATTTGTCATTTGCTCTACTAATTCACGATCTTGAGGATTGCGGTAAGGATTTCCTGTAACTGGATTAATATCATCAGCGTGAGGTGGTTCAATTTCAGGTGGGCCTTGTAGAGACTCAATAAGACCTCTTATAAACTCTATAATCGGGAATAATGGGATTGGCGATTTAGGTTTGTCACCGTCTAAGAAAGCATATTCGCCATAGATTTCTGCTTTAGTCCCACTTTTTGTAAGGTCACCTATAACAAACTCATTTTTCTTAGCTTCACTCTTATTGAGTTCATAACCAATATTCACCCAATCTGTTTCATTTACCCCTGTATAGATACTGTAGTCATTCCCATCAATATTTACCGAACCAGCAACCTTAATTTTTTTAGCTGCTTGTAGATAAACTTTACCGCCACTATTTCCTTGATCGGTGCGAATATATCCTGTTCTTACTAATCCTTGTTCACTCGTAACGTAAACATCCCCGCCTTTAGAAATAATCTTTTTGGTTTTAGCTTTGCTTAAAGCAGAGATGTAAATATCTCCGCCATCACTTCTAACTTTACCGCCTACAGTAGCAGTGCCCTGTTCAGCATCGATAAGGATAGCGCCTCCGTGAGTACGGATTTTCTTTGTGGCAACATTCTGTTTGGCGGCAATAACCGCCTCTATCCCACTATCAATAGCTGCGGAAGTACTCACTGAGCCTTCAGTACTGACCAAAGCCACTGAGCCTAATTTAGCAGTGATTTCTTGATTGACTATCAGGCTTAATGCTGAAGCCAGAGTAACATCCTCCATGCTAGAAATTGCCCCACCAAGATTAACTATCCCAGTAGCACTGATTAAAGCAACACCACTATCATTAGAAGTAACAGCCCCTACTGATACATTGTTGACCCCAGCTAAAGAAATATCATCATCAGCAATAACTGAACCATTAACAGTTACTACACCACCAGACTTGAGAATGACAGCACCTTGACTAGACTGAATCTCATTGGTAATGATATCAAGTTGAGCTAAAGCGACCAATCCTTTGTCTCCTTGAATTGAGTTGTTGACAGCAATTTCTCCAGTCCCGCTAATTAGAGTAATTTCTCCATTTACGGCTGTTAATTTATCAAGAGTAAGATTGTTAAGGGAAATAATTTCAATGTCACCATCTGTAGTTGTAATTTCTGTGGCTAAGAAATTCCCATTGTTTGATACATCTAATCCTTGAGTAGTTATATTTCCTGTGATGACATTCCCTGTAGAATCGTAAATTTGCTCGCCAACTTTGCCAAGGTTAATAGTTGTTAGACCATCAGCAGTGATGTTCGCTGTGGCAATATCGTCGATGACTTCTAGATCTAGGTTGCCATTTATAGTGATATCTTCACTAGCTTTAACAGTATTAGCGCCTTCAACTTTGAGATCCAGAAAAGGATTTTCGCCACCAACTGCTTGCTCAAATAATAGATTCCCTTTCCCCGCCCTTATTGCGATACTTTGACTACCAGCATCAACACCATCAAGAGTCTCAGAAAAAGTAATATCTCCGCCAACAGTTTCATCATCAATCACAGAAGTATCAATAGTGAGATTACTATTGACTTTCGCTGCACCATCAATCTTTATCTCACCACCAGTCGTAGTCATGGCACTTCCAGCCAAGGTTATTTCATTACCTTGTAAGAGAACAGTATCACCAAATGTGGAGATGTTGCCGATACTTATGTAATCATCTAGTTCGGGTTCGGCAAATTGAGGATTGAGGAGAAAAGCATGGTTAGTACGCTCAGTATCTTCTGTAAAATAACCAGTAGCTGCTATTTGTCCTTTGTCATTAATTCCTCGTGCTGAACTTAGCAAAATAGCTTCCTCAGAATCAATGTTGCTATCAATATTGAGATTTATAATTGTATTATTTTCAATGTCGTATAATGTAGCTGTCCCACCATATGCACTTGATGAACCTACAGTAATACCGTTGTTATTAAGATCGAATACAGAACCACTCACGGTATTTATTTCGCCATTGTTGTAGGCAAACGTACTTCCTCCGCTTGTAATAATTATCTGACCTTCATTATTAATATGACGAGCAATACTACTATTTACCTTATATTCTGATGAACTATGTAATAGAGCATGTAAATTTATATTTTGACCACCATCATAAACAAATGCTTTATTAAAACCATCAAAAATTGAACCTACTACCTGTCCTAAATCGTTGATTCCATATGCACGACTGTCAGTAGCCCAGTAGGCATCAGGGTTTTCAGCAAAGTCCCATTCATAGCCAAACAAACTATTCAAATCATTATGAAATTCGGTCATTGAACCTCCGTCTGAAATAAATGCGCGCCAACGGAATTGATCGTACCCACGGGAATATTTGGAGCTAGATAGACCGACTATTTGCCCATTGTTATTAATTGCATAACCAAGGCTACGAGCATGATCGTATGGTACTTCCACCAAATCACCAGAATCATCACGAGTTATGTATGTTTCAGCTTCTGGTAAAACTCCCAAATCGCTAATCGCCCCCCCACTGGAAACAAAAGCGTGCTGATTATTATCAGAATTAACAAAATATCCTACTACTTGCCCTGAATCATTAATGTCATTAGGAGTAATGCTATTATCAGAACCTAAATAATTTATTTCTCCATCACTATATATATATGAAAGAGATGCACCATCTCCGTCAACTACTACTTCACCTTTATTATTAATTCCTTTTGCTACACCTTCCCCCAAATGTATTGCATCATAACCAAGAACTTCTAAGGTTTCATCTTCTCCTTGAATACCTGATTTAAGAACCAATCCAGTTTCATCGGGATTGCTAAGAGTTACACTTCCTGCATCAATACTTCCTGTAGTTTCTATTTTTAATGAGTCACCAATATAGCTACTAAATTGGATATTACTTTTAGCAAATATTTTTACAGAAGTTGTTTCATCTGTCCCAGAAAAGAAAATATAAGCTTTCCCATCCTCATCATCTCTATATAAGCTGGCTTGTCCTTTTCCTGTTAAACAATAGGTTTCTACGACGTTTTCATCAGTGTTTTTAATTTCTAAAGTGACATCATCACCACCCTCAAAATCACCAAACTCTCCCGCAAATTGCAATTCATCTTTAGGAGGAGCAAAAGAAGTATCATCCAGTTCTAGATTAGCTATTTCAGATTCTTTATTAGATTCACTAGCATTATCAGTATTATTTCCAGTTAGGAGATCAATTCCTGTGTCTACAGGAGAAAAATCATTATTACTACTGTTATTATTTCCTGCTTGCTCAGACTGAACTTCTTTTTCGACAATCGATAGAAATTCTAATTCATTACCAAAGGGATCATTAAAAGTTCCATCCTTTGAGTTAATCCCAATATTTGTATCCTCTTCTCCGAGATTAGTTTCTAAAATATCCGAGCCAAAAATTGTTTCATTTCCTAAAAAATCATCGAAATTACTCATAGTATCTGACCGCTGAAAAGTATATTTCAAATATATTTTTCCTTTATCTGAATGTCTCTTTTAAAAGAGCAAACTAGTCAAAATTTCATATACTTATGAGCTATTTAGATAATTATTTAAATCTTGGATGAAAATTGAATGATGCTAGAAAAAATACAGTTGACAAAAAACAAATAGTTTATAGCAGCTCTTAAAGTCATGAGACACATTTTCCTATTACCTAAAAGCCTGGATTTGCTGTAACTCACGAACAGAAGAATCGCTATATATCTTTCCTAGTCAATCTGCAAGAAGTGTAAATACATTGGCTAAATTGCTAATCGCAACTTTAAATTCTCCAGGCTCAACAATGCGCTGATTGTCACGACCATGAAAAGCAAAATCATCTTGCTCAAGAGTAAACTCAATAGTTTGACTTTCCCCAGGCTCTAGAGTTACACCTCGAAATCTTCTTAACTGCCTTACTGGAGGAGACACAGAACGGTACAAATCACTGAGATATAGCTCGACAATTTCTTTGCCAGTTCTTTTGCCAGTGTTTTTTACAGTCACGTTAATATTTGTAGATTCGCCAGGACGAATTTGCTGCGGATTTACCTGCAAATTACTATATTTAAAATACGTGTAACTTAAGCCGAAACCAAAGGAAAATAGGGGATTGAGTTTATTAGGGGTGTCTGTTTCTATTGGTTTATGGTCGTAGGTAACCAAATCATTGGGACTACGAGGATAGGTCATCGGTAGCTTTCCTGAAGGATTATAGTCGCCGAATAGCACATCTGCGATCGCATCTCCCCCAAAAGCACCTGGTAAATAGGCCATCAAAATTGCCTCAGCATCCTCGACAATAGGCGTAATCAGACGCGGTCGGCCTTCGACTAAAACCAAGACCACAGGAGTTCCCGTATTTGCGATCGCAGAAGCTAATTGTAATTGGGCAGCAGGCAATGCCAAATCGTCGATATTTCCTGGGGTCTCAGTATAGGTCTTCTCTCCCAGCACAACAACTGCCACATCAACATTGCGAGCAGCGGTCACTGCCTCGGGAATATTTACCGCTTCGTCAAATTTAGTCCCTGGGATGTAAGTTATATTGGCTGCGTCTAATTTTTCCTGTAATGCCGATAAGATTGTGTTTTGACTTGTGGGATAAAGAGACTCTTCATTGCCTTGCCAAGTATAAGTCCAACCCCCATTGAGCACAGAACGTAAATTGGCATTGGGCCCTGTAACTAGGATTTTTTGATTTTTATTGAGGGGCAATAGATCCTGATCATTTTTCAGTAGCGTCAAAGATTCTCGGGCTGCTTGCAAACTCACTTGAGCAAACTCAGGACTGCCCACTTGACTTGTCATTGCCAGATCGGGATAGGGATTGGCAAAAAGATTGAGCATAAATTTAACATGCAAAATTCGGCGTACCGACTCATCAATGCGCGATTCAGCAATTCTTCCTTCTTGAACCAATTCAATTAAATAATTATAGAAACTAAAATCGTAGGGAACCATGCTCATATCGAGTCCTGCCATCACTGCTAGATAGACAGCCTCCTTGGGGGAAGAAGCAACGCGATCGCGCTGATAGAGATTTTTCACATCTTCCCAATCACTAACCACAAAGCCTTGAAAACCTAGTTCTCCTCGTAAAACATCTGTCAGCAAATTGCGATCGCTATGGACAGGAATGCCATTAATCTCGGAAGAATTGACCATCACAGTCGGAACTCCTGCTGCGATCGCTTCAGCAAAGGGCGGCAAAAAATAGTCCCGCAGCATTCTTTCTGGTATCCAGGCCGGGGTGCGATCCTTACCCGACAACGGAAAGCTGTAGCCCAGATAATGTTTAGCACAACCCGCAACTTTATCTGCGGCAATAATCTGTTGCTTTTCTCCCGATAGACCTTGAATATAAGCTACGCCCATATTTGATACTAAATAGGGATCTTCCCCATAGGTTTCATAGAGCCTGGGCCATAAAGGATGGCGTCCCACATCCAATACAGGATTAAAATTCCAAGGAATTCCCGAAGCTCGCATTTCGTAGGCAGTAATAGCCGCAGATTCCCTTGCTAGTGAGAGATTACGAGTTGCTGCGATCGCCAGATTCTGGGGAAATAAGGTTGCCTCTAGAGTATAATTCGCGCCATGAATAGCATCAATGCCGTAGAGAATCGGGATGCCAGTACGGGTTTCTTGGGTTGCGAGATTTTGGATTTGCGTAATTAACTGCTGCCATTCCCCTAGGGTTAAGGCGCTACTATGAACATTGAGAATCGAGCCAACATGATATTTGACAATTGCTTCGCGTAATTTTTTGAGATCTACTTCATACTTTTGGTCAAGTTTACCCTCAGTTTTAGAAACAGCTTGCAGCGTTATTTGAGTCATTTGCCCAACTTTTTCTGGCAAGGTCATTTGGGCGAGCAAGTCTTCGACTTTTTGGGCTATTTCACTAGGCTTAGTTGGCGAATCAAGTTGTGCCAGTTGAACATTAGCCCTTGGTTCTGGTCGCAAATTGGGATGGGTAAAAACTATTGTCAGGCAAACGGCGATCGCGGTTAAGATCCAATAAAGCTGCGCCCTCTGTCTTTTGCTAATCGTCAATTTCCATTTCATAATTTCTTACCCCAACTTGCGTTCTAAACTATAATTCTCAAATGAGGTAGTTGTAGATTGCGGAGTGAGAATTTTCCTAAATATCCCCAAATCCCTAAACTTCCCCATCTCCCCAATCGACTCAATTGAAAGTTACGCTATGAAGTGCAACTTAGTATTACTTGCACTGGGCGTACAATGCTTTAAATTTCCGTTGTTGGATTTTATGGTCAACAATTTGCTGAGGATAATTACAACGATATCTTTCCAGCTCGGGTATTTTACCTGTCACTAAATATTCAGTATCAATAGAACTTATTTCGGGCAACCATTGCCGAATATATTCAGCTTCTGAGTCAAATTTTTGAGCTTGGGAAGCAGGATTAAAAATCCGTAAAGGCTTGGGGTCCATGCCACTAGACGCACTCCATTGCCAACCCCCATTATTTGAGGCGAGATCTCCATCGAACAGGGTTTGCATAAAGTATTTCTCTCCCCAGCGCCAATCGATAATCAAGTCTTTAGTTAAAAAACTTGCAACGATCATCCGACAACGATTATGCATCCAGCCAGTGCTCTGCAACTGTCTCATAGCGGCATCTACGATAGGGTAGCCAGTTTTGCCTTGACACCAAGCTTGAAAATGTTCGGGGTTGTTGTCCCAAGGAAAGTTTTTAAATGCTGGGCGATAGGGCCCTTGCTCTAGTTCGGGGAAAAAGTAGAGACAATGTTGGTAAAATTCCCGCCAGGCCAGTTCTTTTTGCCAAGTAATCACATTCACTCTCGCTTCTTCACTGCGACAATTTTCCAGAGCTTCGACGGTAGTTTGCCAGATAGCACGAAGGGAAATTACGCCAAACTTGAGAGCGGCACTAAGAAGGGATGTTCCTTGATTAAAGGGAAAGTTTCTCTGCTCATCATATTGATAAATAGCGGAGTGGGAAAATTCTTCGAGTCGTGCCTGAGCTGCGGTTTCCCCAGGAGCCAGTAATAAAGGGGTTTCCCAGCTATAGCCGAGATCCTCGGCTGTTGGCAGCTCACTTACATAAATTTGGTCTACTGTGGCGAGTTCTGTTGCTGTTAAGCCTTGTAAATTTTTTATCTGCGGAGAAATTGTAGGTTTGTCTTGCAGACTCCAGTTACGCCAAAAGGGAGTATAAACTTTGTAGGGTTGTTCCGATTGGGTTAAAACTGCTCCTGGCGGATGTAAGAGCTGATCCCAGAAATTTTGCACAGTAATGTCTTTATCCTGTAACGCGATGGTTACTTCGCGATCGCGCTTTCGAGCATAGGGTTCGACATCCAAATTCCAATACACAGCTTTAGCGCTTAATGTACTAGCAAGTTGGGGAATTACTTGAGAGGGTGTTCCTTGAGTGATTAATAATTGACTGCCAATTTGCCCATAGCTTTGGCTAAGTTCTTGCAAACAGCCCATCATATATTTTACTCTGGCAGGTGCGATGTCATCTCTAGTTAAAATGTCGCGATCAAGGCAGAATACTCCTACAACTTTAACGGTTTGTTCTTTTGCTGCGGCTAAACCCAGATTATCAGTAAGCCGAAGATCTCGTCGATGCCAGAATAAAATTAAATCGGACATTATTTTTTAGTATCTTTTTACTATGTTATTTTATAGCAATGCCTGGTTTTTAGAGCGAAGAGTTAGCAGGTTTTCCCTTTACTGCTCCCGATTTTCATAGCGCTATGACTGATTTTGACTAAGCAATTGATTTTTTACAAAAAATACTCATGACTGATTCTCAAGATATTAAAACTCTAGTAAATTGGATGGCGGCCGATTTTAGCAATCAAGCTCAGGCTTACGCCAATCCCCCATTTTTCGCCAGTATCCGCGTCTGTATGCGTCCTTTGCCCGACGAACTTTTGGGGAGCCCCAGTTTATTCTTAGAACAGGCCTATGATTTTATGCTTACTAATCCCTATCGGGTCAGGGTATTAAAGTTCAGTATCTTAGATGATCATATAGAACTAGAAAATTACAAGGTTCAAGAACAAGAACAATTCTTTGGGGCATCTCGCGATCGCGAACAGTTACAAAAATTAACTCCTGAGCTACTCGAAAAAATGCCTGGCTGCGATATGACCGTAAACTGGATGGGCAATCATTTTCAGGGCAAAATCAAACCCGGAAAAGCCTGCATTGTTGAGCGCAAAGGCAAAATCACCTATCTAGACAATAGTTTTGAAATTGATCAAGAAAAACTGATTAGCTATGATCGCGGTCGAGATCCTGAAACCGATGAATTGGTTTGGGGTTCAGTCGCCGGGCCGTTTGAATTTACCCCCGTACAAAGATTTGGCAATGAGTTGTAAATAAATTTTCTGGGTTTTCTAAAATGGAAGTAGCCGTCTGCGACAGCAGTCTGCATAATTAATGGGGCAAACATTTGTTAAAGGCTCGATTGCTCATCCAAAGATCATGCGCTCAAATAATCAATTTAATCAATTTAACCAATTTAACAAGCTAGGATACTACTTTATCGGAGGTCTGGTTCTGTTAATTATTTTGGCTTTCCTCAGACCATTTACGATCATAAATGCAGGGGAACGGGGTGTTGTCATGCGTTTTGGGAAAGTCCAGGACAAAGTATTCGACGAAGGCATTCATCCCATCATGCCAATCATCACTACAGTTAAAAGAATCACAGTGCGAATTCAGAAAGATTCTATCCAAGCAGATGCTTTTTCCCGAGATTTACAAGATATTCAAACTGATATTGCGGTCAATTGGCATATTGAACCGACTACAGTAAATAGAATTTACCAGGAAGTTGGTGATGAAGAACAAATCGTCTTTCGGATTATTTCTCCTGCGGTGTCAGAAGTAGTCAAAGCCGCAACAGCCAAGAAAACGGCTGAAGAAATCATTGCCAAACGGACTGAGCTGAAACAAGAAATTGATAATCAACTCCGAGAAAGACTTGGTAGCTATGGTGTAGTGGTTGATGATGTTTCTTTAGTTAATATCTCTTTTAGTGATGAATTTGCTAAGGCGATCGAAGCTAAACAAATCGCAGAACAAGAAGCTAAACGAGCAAAGTTTGAAGCCCAAAGAGCCGAACAACAGGCTCAAGCGGAGATTAACCGAGCTAAGGGTTCAGCAGAAGCCCAAAGACTTCAGCGAGCAACCTTAACCCCAGAGTTACTCCAAAAACAAGCTATTGAAAAATGGGATGGGAAGTTTCCCCAAGTATTGACAGGAGAAGGGGCATTGCCTTTTATTACTATTGATTCTCAAAATCTCAATAACTAAACCGCGTCCACATTCAGAACTGGAGTTTTGAAATAAAGTGACAGATATCTCAAACCCTATTCCCCATTCCCTATTCCCCATTCCCTATTCCCTGTTCCCGAAACAATTACAAAAACTACAGGGTTCAAACTAGACGCGGTTTAAGTAGTCATTAAAGGCAATTGAGAATAATATCTCGATGCATTAAGGAGCGATCTTGGAGTGATTTAATAGTGTCAGGATTCAATGCTTGACCATGATGATAGAATTGTTGCCAAGTTTCACTAATCGTCTGCGAACTTGTTGGTAGATTTTCTAATTCCCAACCAGATAAATTTAATTCTGTCATTAATTGACTAACTTTAGGATCATAACTGAGGGCAAAACAAGGACAACCTTCAGCTGCTGCCATGATCAAACTATGTAGACGCATGCCAATTGTCATTTTGATATTCCTAAATAGTCCTTTTAACTCTCTAGGATCGGACAAAGATAGGATTTGGCTTTGGTCTCCCAGCTTTTTTTGTAAGGATTCTGCGATCGCGAGATCTTGAAGCGGCTGAAACGGCACAATCACAATATAAGAACCTGTTGCCTTTTGAAAATCTTGCAGGGCACCCGTTAAGATTTCCAGTCTTGGTTTCGTTAATAGAGTATGGGAGCGTAACACAACAGCAACTCTTGATTCGGGTAAATCCTGGAGCGCGGCAACTTCTGTTCCCTCTAAAGACCATACTGGATCGGGGGCAATCAAAGGCGCAATCTGCCATTCCTCTAGCATCTTCGCCGAACGATAATCCCGCACACTAATACCCTCACAACCATATAAAACTTGCTTGGTGATTTTTCGGTTCCAAGATCTTCGTAACGGACCAATCCCCTGAGCCCAGGCAATAGTTTTTAATCCTTGTTGCTGTGCCAAGGCCATCAATCCCGCATAATAGAGCGGACTCAGCATACTAGTAGCATCTTGCATCAAGCTGCCGCCACCCCAAATAAAAAGGTCAGAAGCGCGCAGTGCCTTGAGAATGGGAAAAGCTGACTTGCGATCGCAGCTAGTCACACCATATAATTTACTAGTTTGAGCGGGATTGCCGGAGAGCACTATCGGTTTGATTTGGCTTGGTAACATTTGCAGCAGAGACACCAACAACGCTTCATCTCCACCATTGCCCTTGCCATAATAACCACAGAGTATTGCCTTAATATCGCTCATATTTTCCTGAGTCATCAAACCCCTTACACTAGTAAATTATTTCTCATACTTTAACCAATAATAATGCTTAGATCGCGAATCCGTTCCCTCTTAGTTAGTCCCCTACCTGAAAAATCGGATAATCGATTATGGCGTTGGTTCTATCTCAGTCTATTGTTTGCTGTCTATATGGCCTGGGCTCCTCTACAAAAAGCACTAAGCCATGAGTATCTAGTGCAAGATGATGCCCGACAGCATATATTTTGGATGCAGCGGTTTATTGATCCGGAGCTATTTCCCCATGATTTGCTGGCAAATTACTTTCAATCAGTGGCGCCGACTGGCTATAGCTGGCTTTATCAGGGCTTTGCTGGACTGGGAGTAGACCCAATATTACTCCATAAACTGCTGCCTCTACCGCTGATGCTCCTATCTACTGCCTATGTTTTTGAGATTTGTTGGCAATTGTTGCGGGTTCCTTTTGCCGGATTTCTCGCAGCAATGCTACTGAATATTAGCCTATGGATGCGGGATGATGTGGTATCCGCAACTCCTGTGGCATTTGCCTATCCCTTGCTGCTGGCATTCGTCTATTATTGGCTAAAGCGATCGCTAATTCCCAGTCTACTTGCGATCGCATTGTTGGGCAGTTTTTATCCTCAATCAGCACTAGTCGCTGGGGGATTAGCTGTGGCTAGTCTGGTTGATTTATCAACAAAAAAATTGCGCAACGTTCATAATTATGCTCAAGTGGGGTCTGTGTTGGGGGTTTTAGTTCTAGTCCTTCTACCCTATCTGGGGCGCAATTCTGCTTTTGGGCCAGTGGTCACTGCTAGTGAAGCCAGAAATTTGGCAGCATTCTCCGTTCATGGCTGGTCGCATTTTTTCGACCCGAATCCCTGGTATTTTTGGTTTTGCGGCAAACGGAGTGGTATGTTACCTGGTGAATGGTGCAAAATCTTGCTTAAGCGAGACTTCTGGCTTTTTCCTCCGCAAATTTGGTTTGGCCTTTCGCTGCCGCTGTTGATGAAATTCCCCCAGCGTTTACCCTTAGTTCGTTTTGTTAACTCTAAAATCAATATTTTATGGCAATGGTTGTTGGTTTCTGTGATCTGGTTTGGCATCTCCCATGCTCTGATTTTTGCATTGCATCTGCCCAATCGTTACACTGCCAATTCCTGGCGACTTATTGCAGCGATCGCAGGAGCGATTGCTCTAACTATTGTTCTTGATGGACTCATTCATTGTGCCAGGATTCCTCGTTTTTCCCTATTTGCCAAAGGACTGGGAATTGTCATGCTTTTATGCCTGTTGATCTACCCGATTACTTTGCGCAATAATTTTTACTTGAAAACAGGCTATGTAATTGGGGAAGCCCCTCACATCTATGAATTTTTACAGGAACAGCCCAAAGATATTTTGATTGCTTCTTTAAATAGGGAAGCGAATAATTTACCCACCTTCGCTCAGCGATCAATATTTGTTGGTGGGGAAGGTTATTTATTGCCCTATCATCAGGGCTATTACCAAGAACTCAAGCAACGCACCGCAGCATTAATCCATGCTCAGTACAGCACTGATTGGCGAACCGTGACTGATTTTGTAGAGGAATATGAAATTGATTTTTGGTTAATTGGTGAATCCGCTTTTACTCTAGATGAATTGGCTCAAAACAGTTGGCTGCACAAATACCCAACCGAACTAGCGATCGCCAAAGAGACGCTCTCTAAGGGCTCAGTTCCGATTCTCTCAAATGTTTTTGACAGGTGCACTGTTGTTAAAAATAAAACATTACGCTTACTAGACACTTCCTGTTTTAGTGAACCAATTATTTAACCAAGCTTTTCTGGGCTCGAACTTCCTGTCCCAAAATTTCTATTGCCTTAGAAAATTGAGGATCGTCAAGAGTTCCAATCAAATCGCGATCGCTCTGCAATTTCTTTCTTTCTGTTTCCTCTAATTCCACTACGAAATCTGGAGAAATCCCTTCTTTATTAATATCCCGACCACTGGGGGTTAAATATTTGGCGATCGTTACGGCCAAACCAGAACCATTTCCTAAACGACGTACCGACTGAACCAAACCCTTACCAAAGGTTTGGGTGCCAATTAAAATTGCTCTGTCATTATCCTGCAAGGCTCCCGACAAAATTTCACTGGCGCTAGCTGAACCGCCATCGACCAAAATAGTCAATGGTTTGTCAGTTAAAGAACTATTGTTAGCAGATTTTCGCTCTTGTTCTCCTACCCGATCAACAGTAGAGACAATTGTCCCCTCTTCTAGCCACATACGCGCAATATCAATACTTGAATAGAGCAATCCTCCGGGATTAGAACGCAAATCCAGCACATAGCCGGTTATATCCTCTTTTTCGAGATCTTTAATCGCATCTCGCATTTCCTTGGAAGCCTGGGCACTAAATTGAGTTAGCCTAATATAACCTACATCTCCAATGGGAGTGCTAGAAACTCGCGCACGGACAGGATGAATTTGTATTCTGGCCCTCACGATCTCGTAATCTTTAGCTGTACCCTGTCTATCGATGGTTAAGATTACACTACTACCCGGCTTGCCTCTTATCAACTTAACGGCTTCATTAACGTCCATGCCTTTGGTGTCAGTACCGTCAATTTCCTGGATAATATCTTGAGCTAGAATACCCGCAGCAAAGGCAGGGGTATCTTCGATAGGCGAAACCACAATCAAGCGATCGCTCTCTTCATCTTTGGCAATTTGAATACCAACGCCAGTTAATTCGCCAGAAGTATCAATTTGCATATTTTGAAATTCTTCGGGGTCCATAAATCTGGTGTAGGGATCGCCTAGCTGCTCCAACATTTCCCTAACGGCATCGTATACCTGCTCCTGGTCAGTATAAGAGCGCTCCAAATATTCTTGGCGAACTTCTTGCCAGTTGAGATTGTTAAAATTAGTATCCACATATTGATGATTAATAATTTGCCAAACCTCATCAACCAATTCTTTGGGACTATTCTGGATATGGGCTTGACTTCGGGAAAAATGAATTCCGGCTGCGGTAACTGCCACTGTAGATAAGGCCAACGCAGTTGCTCCAAGGAAAATTCTGCTTTTTGTAATTACCATAATTGCGAATAATGTGAATATATAGTGCCGATTCAAGAATATTTGCTTATTCTATTGTAATGATAGAGCCTACTCTAGCATATGTGTTTTCTCTAGTAATTAATAAGATTTAAGAATTACCACAAAGGTAACACACAAAATTAAGGTGAAGTAATATTTATGTCTGCATTTTACGACCCAAAACTGCAACAAAGAATAATCTTATTACAACGACAAAACCGCAAACGAGTGCAAATTGCCATCTGGCGCTGTTTGTTGGTTAGTAGCTTAATTGCAACTGCTATAGCCATGATACTTTCACCCTACTGGCAGATCAAAAACTCTGCTCAGATTAGCCTTGAAGAAGAAATCATGGTCACGAAGTCTACGATATATTCATTGTTGAAGCTGAATTACCCTCAATCGCTCTGGACAATTTCCGGTCATCAATTAAGTAACAAGCTCAAATCAATTTCCCCTATTGTCGATGCTGTCGTCACAAAACAACTCTTCCCCCCCCAAGTGAAGGTGAGGTTGCAAGAAAGAGTTCCTGTTGCCACGGTTTCAACTCAAGGAAAAATTGGATTTTTGGATGCTGATGGTGTTTGGTTAGACCCTATTTACTATAGCCATAGTGAAGAAAATAGCGAAGAGAACTCGAACTTTTCGCTTCCTCAAATCAAGGTCATTAATTTTCAACCTAAATATAGTGAGACCTGGGCAGAAATTTATCGTTTATCGGCTATGTATCCAGGCATTAAACTTTTAGAATTGCGCTGGAATGAAATTGACCAGTTGTACCTCAAAACCAATATTGGGCGGGTTTATCTAGGTTCGGATCGCTCTATTCTGACTGAACAATTTCAAGCTTTGGCTCGTTTCCCTAAATTATCAACACAGGACAATTTAACAGATATCGATTATCTTGATTTAAGTAATCCCAAAATTCCGTTTATTCAACAAGATACTCGGGTGAAATGATTCCTTGTAAGACCATACACCAAACTTATGTGTCCAATAGTTACAAAACTTTAAAGGTTTCTGGGGGTTTTTGAAAGTATCGACCATAATTGGGTGTGATTTCTTATAGTAGAAACCTTATAAACATCATAAACATCTAAAAATATTTATTCCCATGACTTCTAGGCATAATTTTGAATACCCCCCAAAGTCAGAAAGCGATCGCCAAACGACAGAATCATCTTTAAAACCTGTTAATAGTTCCTATGGTAAAGTCAGTTCTCCAGCTCCTTTTCCAGTTCAAAATAATAAATTTTCCGCCAAAGAGGAAGTAAGGAGGAATAAAATTGTGCCTAGTAATGTTGCCAATATCAAAGTAATGGGAGTAGGCGGTGGCGGCTGTAACGCTGTTAATCGCATGATTGAGAGCCAAATTTCAGGCATTGAGTTTTGGGCGATTAACACTGATGCCCAGGCCCTAGAAAAGTCTGATGCTGAGCAGAAATTGCAAATTGGACATAAAATCACCAGGGGATTGGGTGCGGGGGGAAATCCCGCAATTGGGCAAAAAGCAGCCGAGGAGTCACGGGATGAGATTGCCCATGCTTTAGAAAATACAGATTTGGTCTTTATCACCGCAGGAATGGGCGGAGGAACTGGAACCGGAGCCGCTCCCATTGCCGCAGAAGTTGCCAAAGAAATGGGTTGTTTGACTGTGGGAGTGGTAACTCGTCCTTTTTCCTTTGAAGGCCGAAGACGAACCAATCAGGCAGAAGAGGGAATTAATGCTCTGCGGAGTCGAGTTGACACGATGATTGTAATTCCCAACAATCAATTGTTAACAGTGATTTCTCCAGAGACACCAGTTCAGCAGGCTTTCCAGGTGGCTGATGATGTTTTAAGACAGGGCGTCCAGGGGATTTCCGATATTATTACAATTCCTGGCTTAATTAATGTTGATTTTGCTGATGTGAGAGCTATTATGGCTGATGCCGGTTCAGCTCTGATGGGAATTGGGGTAGCATCGGGTAAATCTCGCGCTCGCGAAGCTGCGATCGCAGCAGTTTCTTCTCCTTTATTAGAATCTTCGATTTATGGGGCTAGAGGAGTTGTCTTAAATATTACTGGTGGTTATGATTTGACTCTCCATGAGGTTAATGCCGCAGCAGATAGTGTTTATGAGGTAGTTGATCAAGATGCCAATATTATCTTCGGTGCAGTGATCGATGACAGTATGGACGGTGAAATACGAATTACTGTGATTGCGACTGGATTTACGGGAGATTCAGAAGAAGAGGAGATTCCTGGTCTGGAGGATGGACCCCAAGTATTTGCCGAGTCAGCCAAGCGGAATCAAGTCAAGCGCAATTCTGGGGTTAGGATTACAGAACGTCGTGAGGAGAGCAAAAAACCTGAACCGCGGCGGGATAATAATCGCATTGAAATTCCTGACTTTTTGCAAAAAAGACGTTTTCCCAAAAACTAGTGCCGCTGTAATGAGTAATAAGTAATGAGTAATAAGTAATTAGTATTTAGGCGTTGGGGACTAGGAACATCCAAATTTAACCTAAAACCTAACACCTAAAACCTAAAACCTTTTTTTCCATGAAACTAGCAACGAAAATCGAGGCAATTCTCTATATCAAAGGACAACCTCTATCTTTAGATGAGCTTGCTGCTTGTTTAGAATGTGAACGGGCAGAAGTTGAAGATGGTCTGATTGATTTAATGAATGACTATGCCCATCGAGATACGGCGCTAGAAATCTTGGAAACTAACCTAGGCTATAGCTTGCAGCTAAAATCGAGCTATAGTACTTTGCTTCAGGCATTAATCCCCACAGAATTGGGAAAAGGTGCCTTACGAACTTTAGCCGCGATCGCATTAAAAAATCCTATTCTGCAAAATGAATTAATCGAATTAAGAGGTAGTAGTGCTTACCAACAAGTAGCAGAATTAGTGGAACAAGACTTTATCAGTAAAAAACCCCAGGCCGATGGCCGGTCATATTGGCTGGAAGTTACCGATAAATTCCACCAATATTTTGAGATTGACCAATTGCAATTGATCGATCAAGTATAAAGTTCTTAAGGGTTATGATGACTTTACTGTCCCCTGTTCCCCGTTCCCTATTCCCTGTTCCCCGTTCCCCGTTCCCTAGTTCCCAAAATCCATAAATAGTGTTTTTTGTTTAAATTTACGTTACATTACGCTATATCTAGTGTTATCATACAGACCCGAAGATGAAATGGTGTAAGTATGAATTGTCTGGAAGAATGGTCGGCTAGTGGAGTAGATGAAGGGTTGACCCGTTTAAATGTAGTTCCTCTAGAAGGGAGCGCTGCCTCAGAATACCTGCTATATTCCGACGCCATTCCCAGACGTAATGACGGGAGAATTAGTGAAGGGTTTCTACAACTTTATTCCCACACAGGACAGGGTGGTTGGTGGTGCTCAGGGATTGATCTGCTTACGGGAGCAGAAGATATTTGGGGTTGTTTTAAACCCAACCATCCCCGTCAGAGCAAAGATCGACCAAAACCAATTAAATACGAACATCCACCGAAAACAAACACAGGGGTATTTGCCCTTAAGGTAACAACTAGTATTTGGGCTAAAATTGCTAGTCGTTATGGAATAGGTTTTTCAGAAACAGATCCAGACCATAGTCTACCAGATTTGGGTTTTTGGCGATGGGTGTTGAATCATTCAGAAATCCCCTTATGCTTGACAGAAGGGGCAAAAAAAGCAGGAGCTTTATTGTCTGCTGGCTACGCTGCGATCGCACTTCCAGGAATTAATAATGGTTATCGGACGCCAAAAGACGAAACAGGAAAAAGAATTGGCAAGTCTTGCTTGATTCCTCAATTAGAGATTTTCACGGCAAGCTCAGGTGGTAGAGAGATCGGGGAGACTAAAAGAGAAATCTATATTGTTTTTGATTGCGATACGAAACCCCATAGCATCAAAGCTGTGAATGCTGCGACCAAGAAAATTGGATATCTATTTCAGCAACGGGAATGCGAAGTTAAAGTTGTCACTTGGGATAGTCAATTAGGTAAAGGCGTTGATGATCTAATTATCCATCAGGGACAAGAAGGTTTTGCCCAAGCATACAAAAATGCCCTTTCCTTAGAAATTTGGCAAGCCAAAGCCTGGACTCAATTAACCTACGCTCCTAATGTGAGAGTCAATTCTCCCTACCTATTAAATATTGATGTTGAATCAGAACATAAATTAATCGGGATCAAATCACCTAAAGGAACAGGTAAAACTAAGCTTCTAGAGAATTTTGTCAGTAAAGCTTTAGAAAAGTCACAGAAAATCCTAGTTATTGGTCATCGAGTTCAGTTAGTAAAAGCTTTGTGCCACCGTTTTGGGTTGCCCTATGTGACGCAGGTGCGAGATAATCCAGAACTTGGTCATCTCGGATATGGTTTATGTATTGATTCACTCCATGGTAATTCCCAAGCAGAATTTAATCCTGATGACTGGTCCGATAGTATTGTCATTATCGATGAAGTCGAGCAAGTATTATGGCATGGTTTGAATTCGGCAACTTGTAAAGATCAAAGAGTCGCAATTTTGAAATCACTAAAAGCCTTGATGCAAAATGTCATCTTAGGCTCGGGACAGGTATATGTTGCCGATGCTGATTTAAGTAATATTGCGATCGATTATTTAATTGCTTTAACGGGTATTGAGGTTCAACCTTTCATTATTGAAAATAAATGGAAGCCCGATCACGAATCATCTTGGCCGGTATATAACTACGATGGTAAAAGTCCTAAGAAATTAGTTAATAATTTAGAAACCCATATTCAACAAGGGGGGAAGCCTTTAGTTTGTCTTTCCGCGCAAAAGCTTACTAGCAAATGGGGCACACAAACTTTAGAATCCTATCTATGTCAGAAATTTCCTGATAAAAGGATTCTCCGTATTGATTCTGAATCCTTAGTTGATCCTGCCCACCCCGCCTACGATTGCATGAGCAATCTCGATCGCATTTTAGTTAATTTCGATATTGTCCTAGCGAGTCCTTCGATTGAAACGGGAATTTCCATTGAACTCGAAAATCATTTTACCTCTGTCTGGGCGATCGCCCAGGGAATTCAAGGGGAAAATACAGTCAGGCAAACCCTAGCCCGTTTACGGACCAATGTGCCTCGTCATCTTTGGTGTGCTAGTTATAGTTTTCTCAAAATTGGCAATGGGTCCACTTCTATTCCCAATTTAATTACCTCGGGACATCGTTTAACTCAATTAAATATTCGTCTTCTGCAACAGTCTGACCTAGAAACCCTAGACGATATCGATACTGGTTTCCAGGCAGAATCGCTTTTATGTTGGGCAAAAATGGCTGTTCGCTACAATGCTAGTACTATTAAATATCGTGAATCCATTTTAGCGGCCCTCAAAGAAGAAGGGCATGAAATACTTGATGCCAATACTATTAATTTTCAGCTTGATCAGCCAAAAAGCAGTCAGCAGGAAAAAGCAGAAAACCATTGTCTATTAGAAGCTATCACTGAAATTCGACAGCAAAATTATCACTCAGAATGTGATGCGATCGCAAATGCGACCTTATTAACTAAAGATAAATATCAAAAACTCAAAAAACGTCTGGTAAAAAATATTGCCCAAAGACGTAGTATTCGAAAATACGAACTGCGGCAACGCTACCATCTGCCAGTTACGCCTCAACTGGTGACCCTCGATGATGATGGTTGGTATGAAAAAATCCAACTACATTATTTCTTGACAATCGGTCGTTCTTTTCTTGCTGATCGAGATACCCAAGTTGCCCAAAAACTCATTCAAAATGGCAATGGGAGTCTCTTTATTCCAGACTTTAATATTTCTCAATTAGGTGCAGTTGTCGGCACCATGGAGATCCTGGGAATTACGACTCTACTGGAAGATCAGACGCGGGAATTACGTAATACGGATCTCGATCTTCAGGAAATGGCCGCGATCGCGATCGCGAATAGAAAAGAAATCAAAACTGTGATGGATATTGGATTGGCCAAAAATTCCAGTCCGATTCTAATTTTGCGGCGCTTCTTAGAAAAAATTAATTATGGACTTAAATATCTGCGTTGTGAAAGTCAAGATAAAGGCAGAAAGAGAATTCGTATCTATCAAATAATGTCGCCAGAAGATGCCCGGCAACAAGTTTTTGCTCATTGGATTAAAAGAGATCAAGCCGTTCCTGGTAGTTCCTTATTTTGGGAACAAGACAAATTTAAAGCTAAAAGAAATTCAGCTCCAGAAATTGATAATAACTTTTTACAGTTGAGCTTAGATGTTTAGCTTGCAGGGGCATAATACCTTCTGCCTTCATTAAAGAGAATCCATCAGATTTTTGACATTTTCTTGCCAAAGTTTAGGATCTACTTTGACCAATAACTGATGTCCTGCATCGGGAAAAAACACTAATTTTTTCTGAACATTTAAGTTATTGTGCATTTGCTTAACATCAGATACCTCAACCAAAGGATCGCGATCTCCAGCAAAGATTAAAGTCGGACAATTTACGGCTTTTACGTATTCAATCGGATTATGAGTAAAACCATTAAAACCATGTTGAATGCCACCCCACAAAACTATCAATTCCCCCAAAATAAAAGAAGGTAGATTCAGAGTCCCCAGTCTGTTTCTGACTGCATCTAAAAGGCGAGCAAAGGGGAGTTCCAAAATAATACCATTTGGCTTGACTTGTCTATCTGCGATCGCTTGTAAAATGGAGGCACTTCCCATGGAAATTCCATAGAGAATTATGGGCTGATTAATATTTAATTCCTTAATATATTTGAAAGCTACGGCAACATCTTCTCCCTCTTGAAATCCCACCGTACTAGTGTTTCCACTAGAATTCCCCGCACCGCGAAAATCTACCAAGAGAGCATTATAATTGAGATCGTTAAATATTTTGGCTGGGGCAAGCAAGCTGCTTTTACTACTTTCTTTCCCATGAAATAAGATAACTGTTCCTTGCGGATTGTCAGCCTTAATCAGCCAAGTTGATAACCATTCATTGTTATTAATTGCAATCTTTTGCTTGGTATATTTTAAGCCCACTTCTGTTGGAACACTGTAAATCTGAGATCGTGGAAGCCCAATCCCAAATTCATCAGGATTGAGATTATGAGTTAAAAAATAAGCTCCTGAATAGCCCAGGGCATTGAGGATTAAACTTGTCACTATAGTAGTTTTTAAAAGCAATTTCTTTCTTGATTTTGGTGGCTTCATTAGGCAATAATTAATCATTCCTGATGCAATCGACGGCACTTGATATCTAAACCTTGCTTAACTTAACGATTACAATACAAACAGTGAATTTCCTTAGTTATACTAGCAAAATAATCTCATTAAAGTTACTGATTACGATCATAACCGTCGAGGACTATAATGAGTTTGTGGTTTTAACGGCTAAATATTGTTAGCAGAATAAACAAGAATTTAGGGAATATAATTTAGGGAATATACAGGAGAATCGAACCTTGGTGAATGCTAGTAATGGGAAACACATATTTTTAAAACTTAGCATATTACCTAGTTTTAAACCCGAAAAATATTTACTTTCTCTTCTGTCCTGTCTGGGTTTCATGATCCTTGTTGTTAATCCAGCTAATGCAACCAAAGAAATGGAGGAAGCTGCGATCAATCGAGATAATATCAAAACCTGGATTGCTGATCGGAACAACCTCCAGGAAAATTTAGCTCCGATAGACAATTCCCAACCCTTACTACCTCTTTGGCGATTTGAGCGTCAAGAATCTCCTCTAGAGCAAAGAAATAGAATCTTTGAACCGATATTAACCACTGAAGATATTCAGGATATGACTCGGGAATTTCAGGGTCTTATTAGCCGTTTCGAAAGTACCTTACTCACTGCAGATGCTCAAGAAAGCAACATAGAGCTTTCGACCAGTCAGGTTATTGAGCAATCAATCTCTCAAAGAGCACAAGGTAATAAAAAATCTCCTCAAAAGTTAAGCAAATTAATCAACCATAATTCCCATCAAGTATTACAAAAGGCTAAAACTGAATTAGTTAGTTTTTTAGGATTAGTCAAACAAGGTCGTTACACTCAAGCACAAACCAAATGGCTAGAAACCAAGCGTAGCCTTTGGGATAGCTACCCAATAGACCGTCCCGTTGCATCCTCAGAAGTACGAGCCATCTGGTTTGATCGCGGAACAATTGTGAAAGCTCGCTCAGAAGCTGATTTAATCCCAACCTTTGATCGAATGGCCAAAGCTGGAATTAATACGGTATTTTTTGAAACTATTAATTCAGGATATCCTATCTATCCTAGTCGAGTTGCCCCCCAACAAAACCCCTTGGCTAGGGGCTGGGACCCCCTCAAAGCAGCAGTCAAATTGGCGAAAGAGCGGGATATGGAGTTACATGCTTGGGTGTGGACTTTTGCCGTGGTAAATCAACGGCACAATGAAATCCTCAATCTTCCTAAGGAATATCCTGGCCCCGTTTTGTCTCGCTATCCTGATTGGGGAACTACCGACCAAGAAGGCAATTCTTTCCACCACAGTTCAGGAAAAGCTTTCCTCGATCCGGCAAATCCAGGGGTACGACGCTATTTATCTTTACTACTAGAAGAAATTGCGACCAACTATGACGTAGATGGCATTCATCTCGACTATATTCGTTATCCTTTCCAAAACTCCACAGGAGAATATAACTACGGTTATGGGAAGTCGTCTCGATATAAATTTAAGCAAATGACGGGAATAGATCCTATAGAGCTTCATGTAGGAGGAGAACTATGGTCACAATGGACGGGATTTCGTCTGACACAAATAGATGATTTTGTGGCTGCTGTTTCCCAAAGATTGAAGGCAAAACATCCAGATCTAATTTTATCTACGGCGGTATTTCCGATGCCCCGCCAGGAAAGACTTAACACAATACAACAGCATTGGGAAAAATGGGTTCGTGAAGGCTCAATCGATTTATTGGTGCCGATGACCTATGCTGAGGATACTGAAGGATTGTATCAATTAACTCGTCCTTTATTCGATAGTTTTATTGAAGAAAAAGCCTTGCTTTTGCCTGGCATTCGTCTTTTGAATATTCCTGATATTGTTGCGGTGGATCAAATGCAACTCTTGCGAGGAATGTCGACAGAAGGTTTCGCTTTATTCGCCGCGGAAAACTTAAATCTCAATTTAGAAAAGATTTTGAGTCGTACTCATAATAGTTTGGCTCCAACCACAAAACCCTTACCTTATCGCCAACCCTTTCTGGCAACGGCATCTCGCTACCAGAGTTTACAAAAAGAATGGAATTTTTTCATTACAAGTAATCAAGGGGAAATAAATGATGATGACCTCAAAGAATGGGGAAAGAGGGCTGATGAGTTGGCTCGTAATTTAGAAAAACTTGCCCAAAAGCCATCACAAAAAAATTTATCGTTGGCTCAAATGAGTTTAAGCTCTTTTCGCCGTGGATTCCCCCGTTGGATAGATGATAATCAGGCAGTTAGTGACTATCAAATAGACGTATGGAATAATCGGTTAAAGACTTTGGAGCGTTTATTGAATTATGGGGAGAAAAGACAGTTCTCGCAACTCTAAGATGAGGATTTAGCTTTGGGTTCTGGACTTTTGCTGCGCTTTTCACGATCGCTAACTGGAGATAATTTTGATAATTCTTTCTACATCTGTCAATTCGCCGACTATTCTTTTAACAGGCTTGGGCCAAGTTCTGATTAACGTAGGAGTTGCCGAGACTTGATTCATCTCTGCTTGCTCAGGATTTTTAGTAATATCAATGATTTTGAGGGTATAGGAAGTGGATAAACCCTTTTCAAGAATATAGTGAATATGATCTAAGGTTTGATTGGTATTTATATTATTGCTCGCGATAAACAAACGTAAGACATAACCACGATCATTCTGATTTGATCCGCGTGCTCTCTTTGGAGAAGGTAAGGGCACTAAATCTGGGGCAAAATTCCTGACATCACGATAGGGATTATCAGAATCTAAGCGAATAATTAAATCTCTTTCTTCCCATAATTGAGGAAATTCTTGACGGTAAGTTTCTAATATGGCCGGATTACAATATTCTTCTCTCCAAGGCACAACTTGCCAAGAAACTTCGGTGTCAAATAAAACTTGCAACAAAGGTAAATAACGGGTGACTGCGGGATAAACTTCCGCACAGACCTCGATCTCACCTGTTTGTTGGTTTTGCCAACGATCAATAGTAGCGGTATGTCCTGGCAATAAAAAATAGGGAGGTTCTAAGAGTCCAAAAGCTTCTTGTAAGGCGAGACAAAGATGCAAATGCCAGCGGGCTTTTTTGTCGGCATCTATTCCGTAGACAAGATCGCCTCCTGGAGTAAATAAGACAATGCCTTTGAAAAATTGCGGGAGAGAAGAGTTACTGTAAGTCAACTTTAACTATTAATTCAAGTTCAATAATTATACCTTTATTTCAGTTATCAGTTATTCAGTTAAAATAAACAGGTTGCCAATGTTGGTTGGTTTTATCATAATTCCACTCCTGATTTTGCTCCAATTAAAAATTATGTTGCTTTTGATGCAAGTCCCATGGATGCTTGTTATGTTGATGGAGAAAAAGTAACACCCCAACCAGGTAACTTTTATGGTGGTTGGATTACTAAAGATATTACTGGGCCATTTAAGGGCGCACCAGGAACTTGGGGATGGTAATTAATTAAAAATTGAAAATTAGATTATGAAGTCTTGGTTGATTATTGTTGGGATTTTGTTTGTCATTGCAGAAGCTGTTTTATGGATAAAAAACTTCATTTTACCTTTACCTGTTTATATTTTGGGTGGGGCTTTTCTCGCGATCGCATCGAACTATGAGAAGGGCATTATGGCATTTATAAAACCCTATCTCAAGATGGATCAAGATGTTATTTCCCAAACAGCCTCTTTGATCGAAGATCCCAATATCCTCCAAGAAGCAACCCCAGCAACAAAGGTTGTTGAATCAGATTGAAGTTTTTAGGTTTTAGGTTTTTTGCTCTTTGACCACAGTCCCATCAGGTTTTACCCAGACTAGGTTCTCAATCCGACAGGTTTTGGCATAATTACGGATTTCTTCGGGGCTGCGATCGCCTAACTCGGTCTCGACTCGAATTCCCGGTTGAGAATTGCGTAACTTATCTGCATAATCAAAGGCCGCTATTGCCGCAGCAGCAGTTTCGGGAATTACTAGCCAATCACTAGCCTTCACTTGTTGGGGTAATTTATTAGTGGAGGCCAAAGAAGCATGAATATCTTCAATATTAAGGGAGAACCCAATGCCAGGGGCAGTTTCATTTTGGGGACTATACAATCCCAATAATTGATCATAGCGTCCACCTTGTCCTAACAGATAAGATTGATTCTGCTCAAAACTCACAGCCTCAAAAACCATCCCTGTATAATAGTCAAAAGTTTGTAACAAGCTAAGATCAAGAGTTAGGGGAATCGGATGAGTCGAACTGCGTTTAATCAAATCGACTAAAGATTTAAGATTATTGACAGTATTCATCGTCGCTACATCTAAATCAAGAGTTGCAACTTTAGTGAGGACTGTTTCCGGCTGGCCGCGAAGATCGAAGAGAAAGAATGCTCTTTGTTGTAATTGTGGCTCTAGAGCCAAGCTTTCTAAAGTAATGCGATCTAAATTGGCAATACAATGATGTATCTGGGGTAGAATTTCTTGGGGGAATATAGCCAAAAGAGAGCGTGTTAATTCAGCTTGACCCATCAAAATTTGCCAATTGGGCACACCCAACTCTTGTAAGCAATCGGCCAAGAGGAGAATCATTTCCGCATCAGCTAAAACTCCTCCGGCAAATAGGAGCTCAACACCTGCTTGATAATATTCCATTTGCCCACCATGATGGGCTTGGGTGAGATTGCGGAATATATTAGCTCGATAGCAAAGTCTTTGCGGATAAGTATTTCCTGCCATCCGAGTGACTGCTGCACGGGCAATGGAGGCAGTCACTTCCGGTCTTAAGCCTAAAGTTCCCTGAGAATTATCTCTTAACTGAATGACATTGGCAGGATCAATTGCACCACCAGCAGTCAAAGTGTCAAGCAATTCTAGAGTAGAAGTAACTATTCTTTGATAGCCCCATTTTTGAAACACCTGCTGTATATGATCATTGATCCAAGCCTTTTGGGCTACCTCTAAAGGAAGTAAATCCCTTGCTCCTGCTGGGGGTTGGTAAATCATTTAACTATAAAAATTATGTTACTTTTTTCTATACAAACCGTAGTCAATTATATATATATCTGACCCGATAACTAATTTAGATTTGAATTGGAAAAAAAATGGCAAGTTGCTTTGCCCGAACAGCAGAAGCAGATCTCGCGGAAGCTGCATAATTTAAAATCCTAGTTATACTATTGTCATCCAATCAATTGTGAATAATTTGCTCACAGAATTATGTCACAATAATATAAGTATATTTGAAGTTGAATTCCCAACTTAGAGGAGTCATTTTTTATAGGAGAACCCATGCTGCATCGCAAGATTTATCAACTTTATCAAGATGGTCGTGAGGTTTGTCTTTTTTTGCGGGATCAACAAAGATGGATTGAAAACGGCACAATTGTTGATTTCGAGGGCGATCTTGTTACCATCCGCTATGAAATCGATGATGATGATGAAGTTAGTTCCTGGGAAGAAATGGTAAGACTGGATAGTATTGGTGCTGTCACCCGAAAACTAGCTTCTGTCCCCAAAGATGGCACGGAAATTACGGTGTCTGAAGATTGCCCTGAAGCCGAACAGATTAACGATCAATAGCGACCGGTTTGTTGTTGTGCCAATTCAGTTTATTCTGAGAGAATACTGAGAGAAACTGTTTCTCCATCGGTCAGAGTTTCGCCTGCACGAAGAACGAATTTTTCCTGGGATTTGATTCCTGTTTTAATCGCAACTTTTCCCTTCGAGCGATCGCGAATACGAATTTCTCTTTTACTGACAACTCCTTGATTAACGGCAAGCTCTTCTTGGCTCACAACAAAAATATAGTTTTTTTCCGCTTCTTCGACAATGGCGAACTCAGGGATAATAACGTCAGTAGCAATATTGGCAACTAGAGTGACTCTAGCAAGAAGCCCCCCTTTTATTTGGCTTTGGGGATTAGAAACTATTACTTCTATAGGGATTTTGCGAGTACTAGAATCAGCAGCAGGCGCTATCCGACTAATTCTGCCAGTGAATTTGCGATCGCCAAAAGCATCAAAGGTGACAGTAACAGATTTTCCTAACCTAATTTGTCCCAAATCCAATTCAGAGAGTGGAACAACTACTTTAATCTGGCTAAAGTCGCCAATCTCAATAATTTCTTCCCCTTGTCTGATTAAATTACCTGGTTCATTGATTTTTGTGATCACAATTCCCGTTGCGGGGGCAATTAATTGGCTATAGGACTGACGTTGAGTAGCCTCGGCGATCGCCTCCATTTGGGAAGCTACTTGCCCCATACTGGTTGTGACTGCTTGCTGGGCAATTTTAATTGACTCGGTGGCAACTAAAACCGTTTTCTGAGCAAGTTCGGCGGTGGTTTGAAAAGATTCGGCTTCCTGGGATGAGATGAGTCCTTGACTTGCCAAGTTACTATATCGCTGAGCATCGTTTTTTGCCTGTTCTAATCTCAGCAAAGATTCTTCTAAGGCGATTTCTGAGTTTTTCACTCTAATTTTGGCACTGGCTAATTCCGATTCTAGACTGGCAAGCTCTGCTTTTTCTCGATTGACCGCCGCAGTCAATAAACTACTATCTAGTCTGCCGATTACTTGGCCTTTGGTAACTCTCTGTCCTACTTCTACGGTTAAATCTAATAACTTCCCCTCAACTTGCGATCGCAATAAAGTTTCTCTGATCGCTTCGCTGGTGCCAATATACTCTCTAGCATCACGAAGAGTCCCTAACTTCGCGATCACCACATCTACCTTAGTAAGTTGTGATTGAGCAAATTGCGATTTCTCTGTCGAGGAAACAGTTTGATTATCAGAAGAAGCAGAACTAGAGCTCAGAGAATTAAGACTACAGCCTCCTACTGCACAGAGAGCAATCAACAGTAAACCATTGAGATATCTTGATTTTGCCCTATTTTTCATTATCTTCTGGGGAAATTCCAGCCAATGCTAAAGATTTTAGTTTGTCAAAGAAAGCAGAGTCATCAAAAATAGGATTAAAGTTCGTAATTGTTGCGGATTGATTGGAAGATTGATGATTGTCCCCAAATTTGGTCTTTGGTTGCTGCTCCTTTTCAGAGAGACTTAACGAAGAATATTGAGAATGTATGGATGAAGATTCTGTATTGAAATATGTTTCGGAAGAAGAATAACTAGTCTGGGAAGACGGCAAATAATTAGAACCCGAATTGACCTTAACCTCTGTCCTATCTGGGAAAAGAGAATTTTCTGTTTCAAGCCAAAAAGGATTCGGTATGAGATATTTGGGCAATTTACGACAGATTAATCTTTCAAACTCCCCTTTGAAATGAATGTTTGGAGTGCCAATACGCAACCAGACTGCCATAATTTGCTCAATCGAGACAGACTTATACCTTCCCAAATATAAAGCTTCTATCGCAGCCAAACGAACCCAATTTCCCTGATAATCGTGAAGCCATTTTTGAACCAAATTTTCCACAGAATTGCCATTGGTCTCAAAGCTATAACTTTTAATCAACGCGATCGCCTGAGCAACCGCTAAGTCACCGTTTAACTCTGTCATGGAAGTCTTGGGCAGATCAGCTTGATTCATCAAATTCAGTCAACAGTAAACAAATGAGCAGTAACAAATCTTTATTAATCCTAAAGCGATCTTACAAAAATGGCTAATATTTCGCTCAATAGCTTCAACAAAGACCGATCTTTCTGCCCTCTGCCTTCAAAATACAAACACGGCGAGTTTCTCGACGAAAAAGCTCATAGCCAGGAAAATTAGACAATAACGCAAAATCGTAACTTGTTTCTCCAAACTACTAACTGTTTTTTTTGTTCCTGTCAGCATATTATTGATTTGTTGCTGTCTTTCAAAATCCCAAGCTTGGATCTTTTCCTCTAAATTATTGGTATCAACAGTTTTATGGTTGATGCGATCGCTTAAAGACTCCAGTCCCTGTCTCATTTGATTGGTTACTTGGTACTGAAAAGTCCCTAACCCCTGACGGAATTCATTTTTGAGATGTTTAATTTGTTTATTCAACTCCAGAAACATTTCATTGCGGGTTTGTTCATTTTTGGATTTAATTTCTTGCTCTAAACGAGCAAAGTTATCTTGAGCTTTATTTTCTAACTGAAATAAATTTTTTGTGGTGTCACTATTGTCTTGAATAAAACCCGATAATAGTTTTTCAAACAATCCTGGTCCCAGCTGAAAATATCCTCGTTGAACATAGCGAATTGTATCAGTCAATTCCGAACCAGAAGTACTTTTGAGGAGATAACCTTTAGCTCCAGCTTTCACCGCGGCATTAATGCTGTCATGATCTTCACAGGAACTGAGAATCACCACTTTGGTCTGAGAAAATTGTTGATTAATCTTTTGAGTCAGGACAAATCCATTCATTTCAGGCATCTCTAGATCTATGACTGCCACATCAGGACGCATTTCGTCAATTTTGGCCAAAGCTTTGACCCCATTTTCAGCTTGACCAATAATCTCAAAATCTGATTCTTGTTCCAAGATAGATTTGACAGCTTCTCTAGTAAAATTTTGGTCGTCGACTATTAATATGCGAATCATTTTTATCAAATATTATTATTTTATAATTTATATAGCACTTATCAAATTAGTGAGATATACAAGGCTCTGCTTTAGGGAATCGGGAATCGGGAACTGTATCTTGTTAATCTGAGAAATGCTATAACCTATATTCAATTATTAATTGATATTTGGGCAGTCAATCCGACATGACACAAATCCTGTAGCACCAGTTCTGAAGTCGCAAAATCTACATTAATAATCAGCCGATAGGAATTTTCTTTAATCTGATTGGCAACAGAAGCATTGGTAGTCCAAGTAACGGACGGGGGATTCGTTGTTGTTTGGGGGCTATCTTGACTTAAGGCAGAAATACGACTAACCTGGCCGACGATCAAAGATTCTCGGTTTTCCAATTGAACAGAAACATCATTTTGCAAATTAATTTTTGCCGCAGTTTTTTCATCAACGATCGCCTCAACCCAAAGCTGCTGACAATCAAGAACAGTTGCAATCTCTTGTCCTGCAGAGACTAACTCTCCTTCTTGATGGTTAATACGATAAATTGCTCCTGATATTGGAGCTTTTAGGGAAATTATTTGATTGTCAACCAAGTTTGCTTGTGTTTCCTTTAAGCTATCTTGCAAATTGGCTAATTCTTTACCCAAAAAATCAATAGTAGATCTTTGATTGAATATTTGCTGTTCCACATTAGCAATTTCGCGAGAATTATCGATGGAGATTGTAGTATTTTCAGAAATCTGGGGAATATCAAGGGCAATTATACTTTTCTGCGGTAGAACTTCCAATTGCTTTTCTAGAAAAGAGGAGAACTTTTGGGCATTATCAATTTGCTCTTGTTTAAGAATAATATCCTTTTCTAACTGGGAAATTTTCTCAGATACCTTGCTATCTTCTAAGGACTTAATAGAAGCAAAAGGTTGCTCAGCTGCCAGATTCATGCCCTCAAGATAAGCTATTTCTTGCAATGTTCCTGCTACAGGACTCTCAATGGCAACCATTTTTCCGTTGACAACCGCGTCTTTAATGACAATAGCAGTTCCCTGTCGATAGGATATCAGGCCGGCTGCGATCACAGCCATACCTAATCCAATTAGAGTTATCTTAGAAACAGTTTGTTGCCACCAATTTTTTTGAGGAGAGGTTTCCGAGCTAGAAACCGATAAGGAATCTGCTGTGGAGATATTATCTGGTAAAGGCAAATAAGGTGGAGCAATTTTATTTTCAGTAAAAAAAGTTGGGGTCGCGTCTAAAGAAGAATTTGATAGCAGAAAATTATCACTAAAAATAATCTCTGAGTTTTGATTTTTCAGAGAATCTTGAAATTCAGCATCCGCGATCGCTAAAGTGGAAATCGCATCAGATAAATGAGGTAATACTATTTTAAAAATATTATCTTCTATATGTGTATAACCTTTGTCAATATAGCGGACTATTTCCCTAATTTTTTTGGCCGAAACATTCTTGAGAAGACAACCTTTTACTCCCAACTCCAAATATTGAACAAAATCTGCTGCGTCAATATCGTTACAAAAAACTATTATTTTTATGTGATCTAGTTTTTTTTGTATCTGCTTAATTAAATCAAACCCATTAACTTCAGACAATGCGGTGCTGATTAGTACGATATTTGGCTTAAGCTCCTGAATATTCGCAATGGCATTACGACCTTCACTAAAACTACCAACTATTTTAATATCCGAGTTGGATTCAAGTAAGATTTTCAACCCTTCTCGAATCACCTTCTGCTCTTCTATTAAAACTACACGAATTACTGGTGCGCTAGGAATCATACTTCTTCCTCTTTTTGCTATTTGCTAATCAAATTCAGATCCAGGCTTGATAAGGATTGGCTTCAGTGGACTCCAAGATTCGTAAACTTCCGATTAGATGGTAATTAAAAATTTTATTTGAACCTTATATCCCCAAAATTAACCAGGCTTAAATAATCACTCTTCCCTCGGATTCTCAATTCTTTTTTCTATGTAAAAATACTAACTTCTAGATATTCAAAAATCGCTTAATAAAAAATAAACACTAAAACAACCGATTAATAAAAAATAAACATTAAAACATTAAGTACATATACTACAATGCTTCAGCTCTCTACCATGTTTATTGCCGCAAAAAAACAGCATTATTACCGAATCTTAACAAATATGTTTAGTTCCATAAACTAGGTTCATATTCAACACTAGAATTTTGAAATAAAAAAGTATGCCAATGTATTTTCTAATTTTGTAAAGTAATAATAGTGGCTGAACAAATACCGACAGGCTTCCATGAAGAAAAAACTTCTAAATTGGTCTTTAATCTTGACTTGTGTTGTAATGTTCTGGTTTGGTTTGTTGAACCATCAGCAAACAACTGGGAGTACAGAGAATACTCGACTCATTCATGGAGTAGAACGTCTGAGTTTTGGGCTAGCACCAGGAGATATCACAAAGGTTAAGCAGATGGGTTTTGAAAATTATCTGCAATCGCAACTTCATCCTAAAAAAGGCCAAAAAAATCCTGCGATACAAAGTTATTGGGCAAAATTAGATACCGTCAAGAGAAGTCCGATGAGTTTATTAAAGGAATCTCAACAATACAATGCTAATTTTCTGAGGCGAAACGGTGTCAACCCTACCACAGAGGAGCAGAAAAAATTACAAAAAAAACTAGGTTCCTTCAAAAGAAAAACCATGCACCAGGCGCAAGATGCTCATTTAATAAAAGGAATATTTTCTCCTAATCAATTGCAAGAAGTGATGGTGGATTTTTGGTTCAATCACTTTAACGTTTATGGGCAAAAAAAAATAATTTATATTTGGCTAGCAGATTACGAACAGGAGATTCGAGAACATGCTTTGGGAAATTTCCGTGATTTATTAGACGTTACGGCTCATCATCCAGCAATGTTATTGTATCTAGATAATGATTTGAATATAAACCCCAATAGTCCTGCCGCTCAGAAAAAGAACAAAGGGCTCAATGAGAATTATGCTCGTGAGCTGATGGAGCTACATACGTTGGGAGTTAATGGCGGTTATACCCAAGAAGATGTAATTACTTTAGCCAGAATTTTTACCGGTTGGTCTGTGGATTACTCTGGCAAGAACGCTGATGAAAATGGCTTCCGATTTTTCAAAGTATGGCATGATAATCAGGACAAGACCTTTTTAGGAAATGCGATCCAAGGCAGTGGTCTTGAAGAGGGAGAACAAGCTCTAGATATCTTAGCGAATCATCCAGCAACTGCTAGATTTATCAGCTACAAATTGGCACAATATTTTGTCGCAGATCAACCACCAGAAACCCTAGTAAAAAAGTTACAGAACAAGTTCCTAGAAAGTCAGGGTAATATTACAGCGGTACTTAATGTTTTGTTTCATTCTGAAGAATTTAACAATCCCCAATATTATGAGCAGAAATTTAAAACCCCTTATCAGTATCTAGTCTCTTTGGTCAGAGCAGGCGATATTACTCCTGATATCAGACGAATGAAAGGGATGCTTCATCAATTATCAATGCCAATTTATAGATGTGAGACTCCCGATGGTTATAAAAATACTAAACAGGCTTGGCTAAATCCCGAAGCGATGTTAAGACGGGTTAGTATTGCGACATCAATTTCTAATGGAATATTAAATAAAAAACAACCGGTCAAATTTCCCCGACTCAAAGTTACTTTGGGTAACAATTTCTCTCAACATACGAAAAATGCGATCGCGAAAAGTCCACCTCATTTACGTTCAGCATTGGCTTTAGGTAGTCCAGAAATGATGAACAAATAGGGTAATGAGTAATAAGTAATGGGTAATAGGTAATAGGTAATAGGTAATAGGTAATAGGTAATAGGTAATAAGTAATAGGAAGTCAAAATGCAGAGAAGAAAGTTTTTAGCTCAGATGGCTTTGGCAACAGGGGGAATGTTGATTCCTGTGGGTCGTCAAAGCTGGATTGCCAGAGGTGCGGCTCAAGCCACTAATCCTCAACGCTTGGTTGTGATTTTTCTGCGAGGGGGGCTCGATGGCTTAAATGTGGTTGTTCCTCACCAAGACCCAGATTATTACAGAGTCAGACCCTCGATTGCTATTTCCTATCCTGGAGAGCAAGAAGGAGTAATTGATCTTGATGGTTTTTTTGGCCTACATCCGGCATTGTCAGATCTTATGCCTTTTTGGCAACGGAAAAACCTAGCATTTATCTATAACTGTGGTTCGCCAAATGATACCCGTTCTCATTTTGATGCTCAAGATTATATGGAAAGTGGCACACCAGGAGTTAAGTCCACTCAAGATGGTTGGATGAATCGTTTATTATCGGGATTGCCAGCGGATAGACTTACCCAAGCCCTCAATGTAGGAATAACAACTCCGAGAATATTACAGGGTAAAATGGCGATCGCCAGTATCCGCCCAGGAAAAAATTCAGTCAATAGGTTGCCCATAGATAACCCCCCCATCACTAGAGCTTTTAATAAGCTATACAATAATAATAGTGAGCTTGCTCAAGCTTATAGAAAGGGGGTGGAAGCGAGAAAGATCATTATGAAGGAGCTGGAACAAGAGATGCTCTCAGCCTCAGGCAATGCTGCTCCAGTTAATGGTTTTGTTGATGATGCCAAAGAGGTTGGCAAACTGATGCGCGGCGACGCCAGAACACAACTAGCCTTTATGAATATTGGAGGTTGGGACACTCATATTAGGGAAAAAACTCTCTTGAACCGTTCTTTACCCCATTTAGGGAAAGGTCTAGCCACTTTAGTTCAAGAACTAGGTGCTGTTTATAATAATACTGCGATCGCTGTGATTTCGGAGTTTGGTCGCACAGTCAAAGAGAATGGGAGCCAGGGCACTGACCATGGACATGGCAATGTTCTCTGGTTATTGGGAGGAGCCATTCGCGGGGGACAGATCTATGGAAAATGGGAAGGTTTGGGAGACTCTATTTTGTATGAGGGACGAGATCTACCTGTTACCACAGATTTTAGGGAAGCCATAGCCTCAATTCTCGTAAATCATCTGGCAATTTCTTCTGGAGAACTCACAAATGTTTTCCCTGGATATAAATTCCAGAACAGTCTCAATTTAATTAAATAAAGCGCTACGCGCTGGGCAGAGTGAGTTCGATGAGTACAAAATTTACTAGTTCTGAATAAGAATTTGGGGGTTTGGGGATTTGGGGATTTAGGGAAAAGCCGATTACTTCGTTGTTCAACTTGGTAAATTTAATCAAAAAAAAATTCGTCGAACTAACGTTGGGCAATAGGGAACGGAGAACAGGAAACGACAAAATACGTCGGATAAATCCGAGAAACGGGGTATAAAAAGTTAATCATAACTAAACAACTGATCGCTTGACCCCTCAACTACAAACCACTTGTCCACATGCTCTTATCTTCATCCTGATAAAATCTGTACAGTAATACTTCATCTTTAAAAAAATGTTCATCCAAAACATGATGAATAATTTTCTTGGTCACGAGATTCTGACCAATTGTTACTGCTTTCTGTCGAGTTATATTAAAGTGGGCAACTAGCCAATCTACTGCTTCATTCCCTAAAAAACAATGGGGATGTAATTTTAATTTGTGACGACGAGTTTTGATTTTTAAGCCATCTTCTCCTCGCATTTTAGAAACAATATAATTGAGGTCTAAATGTCTAGATTTATTTTCTTTTGTGTTACTTGAAGTAGCAGTGACTGAAGATTCTTCTACTTTTTCTTGGGACTTCGTTGATTGTTGGTAACGATCATCATGCATCCAAATACCAACGGCTTTCTGTTCTTTGACCATCAAGGTGGCGGATTGAACCTCTTCATTATCCAAAAAATCTTCTCTATATTCTTTGATCGCAGCTTCTAGTTCTTCTAGGGCGTATTTCTGTACCAGGGTGAATAGGCTGTTATTGTAAATAATTCCAGGCTTGTTTTTTACTTGACCTTGGATATTAGCTGTTGCTTGACAATATTTAACATCTTGACTAGTTAGTAACATCATGAATTAGGATTCTCCTTATATCAAGGTTTTGCTTTACTTTAGTTATATAAATGAACAAGTTCTCTCTCGGTTTCTATCAAAAAATCATTTATGTGAATTCTTAATCCAAATTAAAAAATAAATATCATTTATTTTTTGGTTAATGAAAGTAACACAATAGTTAAAGAAGGGAGCAATGCCTGTTGGAGGAGACCACAATATGGCTTGACTCCATCTAATCTTACCCAATCTTTTCGCAAATTGGGATTATGAGAGTTATAGACTAACACATAATTTTTTCCTGTGAAGTCTTTAATTTAGGCTATCGTGAAATATCTAATTTGAGCTCAATATTTCGGGGATAATATTCCGGAGCAATGGCTATACGCAACATAAGCCGGATTAGGAAGAGATTAAAGCTTATCTATTGCCTATATTCCTAATTTTTTGGTTATTATCAATTTTTCTGGTATAAAATCAGTCGATTTCCCGACGGGTCGCAAGCATAAATTTCTTGGCCATGAGAAGCAGTAATAATATGACAGGATGTCGGATAGCCAATCTCTGCTAAAAAGGCGATCGCATTTTCTAGATCAATCACTTCTAGGCAAAGGCTCATACTACTACCTTGGGGACGGTTGAACTCGTCAATATTATCGCCTTTGGGTTGAAAAATAGCTAATCGTAATTGAGAGAACTCGAACTCCGCATAAGTATTAGGAATATATTTGGTTGGGTTTAATTGCAATAACTTAGTATAAAAATCGATGGTTTTGGTTATATCTAGAGCCGCGATCGCAATATAGGCACGAGTATAAGTTAAGGTCATAATTTTACAGCTTAAATCTAGGAGAAATGTTTTTTTTGAATTTTAATGTCATAAGAGCTCTAAAAATTAGGCTTGTAATAGCAATTGTTGGAATATCCAATAATTTATAAGACAAATTTCCTGTTGCATTATCAGTAAGCAATAAGATTGTCTCAATAATTAAACTAGGCAGTATTGTACCCAAAAGGAATATAAGGAGAAAACTCATTTTTTTCTTGGGCGACATAATCAGTATTAAAGCGAGTAAAAAGCCAAACGGCATAAACAGCAAGTTATGATAAAGAAAATTGTAGAACTTACTCTTGTCCATATAGATCGGAGTTTTACTTCCCATAAAATAGAGAATTGACCAAAAAAAAGCTGCTTCTGAATTTAGCTTTAAAGTATAAATATTTTCGACGCTATCTAGATAAATTTTTAATTGTTGAGCGTTATAGGCGATCGCGATTTGATGAAATGCTAGATCATCAAAAAAATTTCTTAAAATTAGTTCAGGATTTCTGCCATTATTTCCTGTCAAGGTAGTACGCAAACGCAACTTCAAATCTGATCCTAATTGCTCCAAACTAAGATTACGCTGATAAATATTTTCTGAAAGAGAAAAAATTCTGGCAGCTCCTTGTTGTTTTTTATCATTACTTTTAATTTTGGTAACAATGGTAAATTGAGAATTATTTTGGACTTTCTTGGTCAATTGCTTGGGGGGAATTTCAGTTTGCAACCAATTATTTTCATCTAAAACAATGCTTGAACTTGCTGATTTAGTTATCTTTTTGATATTTTTTTCTTGCCATATTAAACTTGGTAAATTACCTAATTGATCAAAATATTGTAATTTTGGTTCCTCAAAGCTATAGTATCCTAGCAAATAATCTTGAAGTAGTTGAGGTTGGTTGTCAGCTGTTAAAAATTTTTCGATAATTGACTGAGGCAAGAAGCGATCGCTAAGATAGAAATATGACATTTCACCTTTCCAGGGTCGATTACCGGTCTGTTCGTTACCAATCATCAAGGGAAACTGAGGCTCCCAATTGCTAAGTTTTGTGGCATCTTTCAAGGATATTAAGGCCCAACCTATGCTTATTAAATAAATTAGCCAGACAATCAGAAATATTTTCAAAAAAAGCTTTTTAGAGAAAGAGAAATAACATCCTTTTAATCTATTGCGAACTAATAAAAAAAATACCCCCCCTAAAACTCCACTCAGACTATTGTTAACAACATCTGTCGGGGTTGTTCTCCGCAAAAGTAAAAATATTTGTAAAATTTCGATTGTTGTCGAAAAACTAAAACTAACAATTAGGGTCAGTAAGATAGTCTTTGTAAGATTAAACCTTTTTGTCGAAAATAAGGTAGCTAAACCCCAGCCGAAAGGCATAAATAAAACCAAGTTAACCGCAATGTCTCCAGGAGGAGAAACTGTTGTCGCAATGGTTTTAAGATCATTCCAAGAAAAACTATCAGGATAACTAAAATCAAAGGGTAATAGAGTAACAAACAAAATAATGAAACTACTCAAGACAATAATTGTTTGAGATTTTATCTCAATAAATTGCAATAAATTTTGCTTTGTATCATGATGTTGAGCCATGATTGTCTTTTAACTGATTTATGAAAAAATTTGGATAGGGCTTTGAGGAAGGCAGAGGGCAGCGGTGAGACCCCGCGCCGCCGTCAGGCGCAAGGGAACGCTCACCAAGAGAGAGGGCAGAAGACCAGTAATTTTATTTAATGATGAACACTCAATAGTTCATCATATACAGAGGGTAAGAACCAGAAGGAGAAAAAATTTATGTCAAACAATCGCAGAAGCCAAGTTGTAACCCAAGGACATCAAAGATCACCTAACCGTGCCATGTTAAGGGCAACGGGTTTTGGAGATGAAGACTTTACCAAGCCCATAATTGGTTTAGCTAATGGTTATAGTACAATTACCCCCTGTAACATGGGCATTAATGTCCTGGCAAAACGGGGAGAAACTGCCCTAACTGAAGCAGGCGCGATGCCGCAAATGTTTGGCACGATCACCATCAGCGATGGCATCTCGATGGGCACAGAAGGCATGAAATATTCTCTAGTATCCCGCGATGTGATTGCCGACTCGATTGAAACCGCTTGTAATGGGCAAAGTATGGACGGCGTGATGGCCATTGGTGGTTGTGATAAAAATATGCCTGGGGCTATTATTGCGATCGCGAGAATGAATATTCCAGGAATTTTCGTCTATGGAGGCACGATTAAGCCTGGACATTACAATGGTCAAGATTTAACCGTAGTTAGCGCTTTTGAGGCCGTAGGCCAATTTAGTGCCGGAAAAATTGATGAGGCAGAATTAACAGCGATCGAACGGAATGCTTGTCCGGGAGCCGGATCTTGTGGTGGGATGTTTACCGCCAATACCATGTCATCGGCGATCGAAGCAATGGGATTGAGTTTACCTTACTCCTCAACCATGGCAGCAGAAGACGAAGAAAAAGCCGAGAGTACCGAAAAATCAGCTTTTGTGCTTGTAGAAGCGGTCAGAAAGCAAATTCTTCCCAGCCAGCTTTTAACTCGTAAAGCCTTTGAGAATGCCATCTCTGTGATTATGGCAGTTGGCGGCTCCACCAATGCCGTTTTACATTTACTCGCGATCGCAAATACCATTGGAGTCAAACTAACCATTGATGATTTTGAAACAATTCGTCAACGAGTACCGGTGCTCTGCGATCTCAAACCCTCTGGTCGCTATGTAGCCACAGATCTACATAAAGTAGGTGGTATTCCCTTAGTGATGAAAATGTTACTGCAACAAGGTTTGCTTCATGGTGATGCTCTAACTATCTCCGGTCAAACCATTGCCGAAGTTTTAGCCGAAGTGGATGATATTCCCCCAGCCAATCAAGATGTAGTACGTCCTTGGAGTAAGCCTGTATATACGGAAGGACATTTAGCTGTACTTAAGGGAAATCTGGCAGCCGAAGGTTCTGTGGCCAAAATCAGTGGCGTCAAAAATCCCCAACTTACTGGGCCCGCTAGAGTTTTTGAATCCGAGGAATCCTGTCTCGATGCCATTTTACAGGGCAAAATAAACCCAGGAGATGTTATTCTAGTTCGCTATGAAGGCCCCAAAGGGGGCCCGGGAATGCGGGAAATGTTGGCTCCCACCTCAGCTATTATCGGCGCGGGATTAGGAGATTCTGTTGGGTTAATTACCGATGGTCGGTTTTCTGGTGGGACCTATGGATTAGTTGTCGGTCATGTTGCCCCAGAAGCAGCAGTTGGTGGCACCATTGCCCTTGTGGAAGAGGGCGACAGTATTACTATCGATGCCCATCAAAAATTATTACAACTCAATGTTTCTGAAGCAGAATTAACTGAGCGCAAGGCTAATTGGCAAGCTCCAAACCCTCGCTATACCAGAGGAGTATTAGCCAAATATGCCAAGTTAGTTTCTTCGAGTAGTTTAGGAGCCGTAACAGATCTCAATCTGTAAATTCATCACAAAAAGCGATCACTAAAGAGAGGAAAGCTATATTCCCCTCTTTTTTTATCTTTCATCTTAAGCAGACTTATCAGAATATTTTCTAATTCCGAATAATGATATTTTCAAAACTATTTTGGGGAACTATAGACTGAGCCCGCATATTAGAACGCAGTAAGTACTTAATACAATGCTATTTCTAAACGAAGCTATTTCTTATTTTAGAGACTGCTAAAGATCTAAACCCTGCGCTTAGAACCTTCGGCGATTTTTCTTATTGAGATTTATGGCATGCTATTTAGATTTTTATTTTTACAAGAAAATATTATTAGCAGTACGAGGTCAATCAACAAAGATAGCTAAATATTTCATGAAGAATAATGAATGAATTAGGCATTAAGCATCATGTATTAACTATAGACAATGCAACTTTTAGTAAGGCAATTACTTTAAACGAAGCAACTTATTCTATCGGCAGACATTCTAGCAATAATATTGTTCTTAATTCTCAAAAAGTATCTCGCAATCATGCTACTTTACTGAGAAGAACCGACGTTAAAAATAATAGTTATTCTTACTGGATTCTAGATGGAGACTTGCAAGGAAATAGAAGCCGTAATGGAATTATTATTAATGAAAAAAAATGTTTGGTTCATGAGCTAAAACATGGCGATGTTATTAAGTTTAGTGCAGATTTAAAAGCAAAATATCAAATTACTGATGATGATTCTGGTATACTTAAAAACTCTGGCAATTCTATTCTTGAATCTTCTAGAGCTACAGGATCGGAAGATTATAGCAAGCAAACTCTAATTAATAAAGAAACGCTAATAGCCTCTGAGGATGAAATTCCCAATCAGGTTGAAAAACTTGACAATGCTGAGTTGATTCGTTTGACTTCTGTTGCTGATTTAAGCCCACAATCTATTATTGAAATTGATCTTCATGGGAATATTACTTTTCTAAATTCTCAAGCTTTAAACAGTTTCAAAAATTTGACAAGAAAACGCGAAGAACATCCTTTACTAGAAGAATTGACTTCTAAGGTGACTGCGGAGCAAGATATTTTAGTTAGAGAATTAAAAATAAATAATCAGTATTTTCGCCAAACTTCTCATTATTTGCCAGAAAACAAACTAATCAGAAGCTATATAGAGAATATAACTGATTATAAAAGCATTGAAGGAAAATTATTCATCAAAAACTCTCTCTATAAGACTATTGCTCAAAAAAATACTGAGGGAATAATCCTCGTAGATTATGGCAGTAAAAGAATATTAGAAGTAAATGAAGCTGTCTGTGATATTTTAGACTATTCCCAAGAAGAATTAACTTCGATTTCAATTGACAATTTGATTTTTGACAAATCGGGTATTTTAAAAAATTTATCGGATATCGTTGCAAAAGAAACATTGTTTGTCGAAGAATATTGCCTGTGTAAAAAGAATAGAGATATTGTCACAGTCAGTCTATATATCCAGGCAATAGAGCATCAAGATGAACCAACAATCTTACTTCTTATTATTAATGAAAATAACAGTAATGAGCAAGATTTACAAGAAAGTAATAATGTCTTTGCTGTTGTTCCCAAGCCTATAAAATTTTTGGAGCAATTAAATGATGCAATCAAAAATGCGGCAAACCATGACAAATTACTTGCTGTAATATCAATCAAAATAAATGAGTTTCCAGTTATCAAAAATTCTCTAAATATTGAGCTGAGTAATTTATTGCTGGCAAGTTTTTCTGAGAGAATTAAGTCTGCTTTGAGTTCGGGAGATACTCTTGTTCATTGGGAAGAAGATAACTTTATTATTCTGATGCCTACGATTACTGCTATTGAAGAAGCTGCTAAGGTTAGCATTAGAATTTTAGACTCTTTGGCACAAGACTTCAAACTGAAAGCTCATCAATTACATATTAACGTCAAAATGGGAATTTCAATTTACCCTCAGGACGGAGATAATATCGAATTATTACTCAAGAATGCGGATATTGCCTTATCTCGTATTAAAAATACTAGTGACCTTAGCTATCAATTCTACAGTGAGAACATGAATTCGCAAGCTATGGTACAGCTAAAATTAGAGCATTTTTTACATCAGGCTTTAGAAAAAGAAGAGTTTGTACTTTATTATCAACCTCAGGTTGATGTTAATAATGGTAATATTCAGGGAATAGAAGCTCTTTTGCGCTGGCAGCATCCCGAACTAGGACTAGTCTCCCCCAGCAGTTTTCTTACTATTGCAGAACAAACAGGATTAATTATTTCTATTGGCGAATGGGTTATTAGAACTGCTTGCCGACAGAATAAACAATGGCATGTTGAAGGATTACCACCGCTAAAAATATCAGTTAATCTTTCTCCTCTACAATTTAAACAACCTAATTTGCCGTTAGTAATCAAAGAAATCTTGGATGAAACTCAATTAGAACCCCAGTTACTAGAATTGGAAATATCAGCTAGTACGGTAATGCAAGATATCGAGTATTCTCGGGGTATTCTCTCTCAATTACAAGATATTGGTCTCCATATTTCTATTGATGACTTTGCCACTGGGTTTGCCTCTCTAGAAAGATTGAGAAAAATTCCTTTTGATACTTTAAAACTTGATCGAGGTTTTATTCAAAATCTAACGAATAATCCTCAGGATTTAGCAATTGTTTCGGCTATGGTGGTTTTAGGAAAAGGCTTTAATTTAAGAATTGTCGCTGAAGGGGTAGAAACAGAAGAACAAATTGAAATCTTGCGAAGTCAAGAATGTATACAAATGCAAGGTTTCTGGTTCAGTCGTCCCTTAGCTGCGGAAGAAGTCACTAAACTATTGCCATTTACCAAAGGAAATACTGAACTTTTGCCATCTCATCGAGAAAACAGTGAACAATAATTAATCATTTATTATATTTCGTAAACAATATATTATTTTTTGTTATGTTTCATAAACAATATATTCAAAGTGAAACTCTTAGTATGTTTACAATAAAACAAATGTACTATGATGATTTTGGTATAAATTTGACGAAAATGGGAATGCTAACTCTATAAGGAAGTCGTTTAGAACAGCTGATTAGTATCTTTCCTTTTTATGGAGCAGGTATTAAAGATGATTGGTAACATCACGACTGACAATAAAAGTCGATTAATTTGGGTCAAAGATGAATCCGTTTAAGTTAATCAATATCTTACTTTCCTTGCCTATGAATCAGGAATACTTAGCGTAGAAGATGCAACATTTACTAAAGTCTCATCAGATCGAAAAACAGATATTGAAAGTTATCTCGAACTCTCATGCTTCAGTAATTCTCAATGATCTAGCCGCAATAATGGCGGAGTTGTTCCAAGTAGATGCTTGTGGCATTCTTTCTGGTGATATAGATTCTGCTAAAAACCTAGAATTTGGCTTATGGCGGAACGGGTTTTTCACTGCGGCGGAAAAAGAGCATCTATCAACTGTGATATCTGAAGCTGTATGCTCAAAATCGGTATTATCTAGAACTCATTCAAAATCCCATTTTTCTTTTAGTGCGGATATATTAAATGGGAATTGTTTTGCTAAAACCTCACTCAATATAGTGACGAGTTTTCAAGGTAAAGCTAATGGAGCGCTGATCTTACTGCAACCCCATAGCTACAAATGGACTAATTCCGAACAACAATTATTAGAAACAGTTGCAGACTCAATGGCGATCGCAATCTCCCATATTCAATTACAACAACAAGCTCAAATTAAAACTCAGCATCAAAATTTACTGAGTCGTTTAAGTCGAGAGATTAGTCGCAATTCTGACTTAGATTGTTTATTCAGTCTGGTGTTGTCAGAAATTGGACAAGTGCTACAAGTTGATCGAGGCAAAGTTTTGACTCTTAAATATAAAGATCCTTTTTTTAGTCATCGTACTCGTCAACAAACAGTAAAAGCCACCGCCAAAGTTGCCTATAATTGGTCAAAAGAAACACAAGATTCGACATTAGGGAAAGATTTTTCGTTTCAATTAGCCGATTCTAGTTGGTTGCGCCAAGCTTTTGCCCAAGCTCCAGAAGCTTTGATGACAAGTCGGCAGGCCAATTTTCCTGATTTCGCAACTGAGTCTTTGACTGATGGGGGAGCACCAGAAAAGTCAGCAGCTCTATTAATTGTTCCTTTAATGGGCAAAAATACGAGCCCATCGCAGCCAGCTTTGGTTTTGGGTTTTCTGGTTTTAGAAAGCAAGCAAGACCATGATTGGACCACCGAAGAAGTGGAAGTGGTTAACTGGATCGCAGTTCAGATGAGTATTGCGATGATCCATCACCAAACGCTTAATCAAGTACAATCAATAGTCGAAGAACGAACCGCGCAACTAAAATGGAGCTTGGATGTTCAAGCTAAACTCTCGGAGAAAATGCGTCAGCAAATTCAGCAGTTGCGACAACTTAATGAGTTGAAAGATGATTTTCTCAGTAGCATGTCCCATGAGTTGAAGACTCCTTTGACTAGCATGAAAATGGCAATTAAAATGCTACGCCAACCTTTACCTGATGATATGCGAGATAAATACCTCAATATTCTCGAACAAGAATGGGATCGCGAATTTAATTTAATTAAAGATTTATTGACTTTACAACAGGTAGAATCGGGAGAGCTCACGTTTGCTCCTCAAGAGTTGGATTTTATTCAAATTGCTGATGAGTTGGCGGCATCTTTCTCCAAAAAATGGCATAGCGATCGCGGACTAACTTTGGAAACTCATTTCTCTGAACCTAATTTGAATTTTTATTCTGATTTAGATAGCCTCAATCATATTCTTAATGAGTTGCTGTTAAATGCCGGTAAATATGCTGAGCCGGATACGGCAGTCACTCTCTTTGCCAATAGTCATTCTACGATGAAGGGTAAAGAAATCGAAATTGCGATCGCCAATGATGGGCCGGGAATCGCAGAAGAAGAATTGCCTCATATCTTTGATAAATTTCGTCGCGGCAAAGGTGTAACCGATCGCGCCGTTCCCGGTACGGGTTTGGGCTTAGCTTTAGTGAAGTATTTAGTCGAACATCTTAATGGTAGTATTTCTGTCACCAGTGAACCGTTGGAAAACCCAGAAATTTTTAGAACAGTTTTTACAGTAAAATTACCTCAGATTAAACAAGCTTAAAATATTTTTGAATTCTATATTTTGAATTCTAAATGAGAAAAAAACGTCTATTATCCTGGTCCAACAATAACTATTCACCCTTTTTCAGACAAGTCAAAACTTTTTTTATTGCTTCTCAATTCTTCTTATCTCTCTGGTGGGATAATTTAGTGGGAAACAATTCTTCCCAGCAAAAAACTCGGCGAGCAAAATGGCTAGTCGGCAATTTATTAAATCTAGGCCCGACATTTATTAAAATCGGTCAAGCCCTCTCAACCCGTGCGGATCTCATTCCTTTGGAATATGTGCAAGAATTTAGTCAATTACAAGATCGAGTACCGCCATTCGCCTCAGAAAAAGCGATCGCAGCTATTGAAAAAGAATTAGGTAAGCCGATTTATAGCACATTTCGTGATTTTGACCCTAAACCGATCGCCGCAGCTAGCTTAGGACAAGTACATAAAGCCAGATTGCATACGGGCGAAGACATTGTTGTTAAGGTACAACGTCCAGGATTAGAGAAGTTATTTAATCTAGATTTTGAGATTTTGCACCGTTTAGTTAGGCTAATTAATCGCTTTTCGCGAAATCTACGAAAATATAATTTGGAGGCGATTTATCAAGAATTTTTTGAACTATTATTTCAAGAAATAGATTATATTCATGAGGGCAAAAATGCCGAACGTTTTCGGGAAAACTTCCAAAAATATCATAAAGTAATTGCACCCAAAGTATATTGGAAATATACAACTCGCAAAATTTTGAGTTTAGAATATTTACCTGGCATTAAAATTGATGACCTATCAACTTTAGAAGCGAATAAAGTTAATCCTAAAGAAGTAATTCAATTGGGAATTACTTGCTATCTTAAACAATTATTGGAAGATGGATTTTTCCAATCCGATCCTCATCCAGGGAATATGGCTGTTACCCCCCAAGGTGAAATTATTTTTTATGATTTTGGGACCATGGCCGAGGTCAAGGCGATCGCGCAGGATCAGATGGTCAAAACTTTTTTTGCTGTACTCAAAAATGATGCTGATGAGGTGGTGCAAACTTTAATCTATATGGGGTTAATCGAACCTGTTTCCGATATGACTCCCATTAAAAGGATGGTGTCTTTTCTCTTAAGCGAATTTCGAGATAAACCAATAGATGTTAGAGCCTTTGAACAACTAACTGACGAAATTTATCTGATGTTCGAGCAACAGCCTTTTCGCTTGCCGCCTCAGATGACTTTTATCATCAAATCTCTGACCACTCTAGATGGTATTGCGCGGGTTCTCGATCCTCAATACAACCTGTTGGCTGCCGCCCAACCGTTTTTTAAAAATATGGCTTTTTCGCAAAAACCAACTAATATTTTGGGTGCGGTAGCCAGACAAGCTAAAGATTTAGTTCAATACAAATTTAATCAGCCTAATCCTACTGAATTATCTATTCAAAGATTGGAATCTCGATTGGAATTAGGAGAGCTGCAAGTTCGGGTGCGTTCTGTTGAGAGCGATCGCAGTTTAAAACTAATTCAACTAGGGATTAAAAGTTTAATCTTTACCTGCTTAACAGGCTTTACCCTACTGTCAGGCACGATGTTTTTTGTGAATTCTTATCGGGTTTTGTCTTTTGTCATGTTCGGCTTATCAGGACTCTGGTTTTTACTGTTAATGCGGTCTCTTATGAGTTTAGTAGTTAAAGAAAAAATGGCTCGTATGGGTAAATAAGCAATATTTGGTCGTTTTTGGGAAATCTAAAGAATAAAAACGATAATCTTGAGGAAATATAATTATGAAACTCAAACAAGCCTGGTTTTGGAGTTCTATAACTTTTTTTCTTAGTATACTTGTTTCCCATGCCAGTGCAGCAATCCCTTGCTCTGTAGGTCAGAGAGGGGAAGTTCTTTGGAAAGGCGCATGGTATTCAGCGCAAGTCTTAGATACTAGTGGAAATAGTTGTTATATCACCTATGATGGCTATGATAGTTCCTGGAATGAATGGGTTGAACTGACTCGCTTTCGTGCAACCTTTTACATCGGTCAAGCTGTCAAAATTAAGTGGAAAGGCCAATGGTACCCTGGACGCATTTTAGATGCTAGTAGAAATAGTTATCGAATCACCTATGATGGCTATGATAGTTCTTGGGATGAATGGGTTGAACCGGCAAGACTTCGTTACTAAACTATTGCAATCCCAAAATCCCATACTTGAAGCTAAGGCTCATGACTAATTGTTTAAGTGGATCTTAAGCTTGACGTGGGTCAGCAAAATTTTTTTCTAAAATAAATAAGTAGCACAAATAAATTATAAATTTTCCAATATTTCCTTTCCTTAAAACTCTCCTCTAGGGAGGTTTTTATTTATGCAGCATCCAGAACCACCAATTGTTAATGAGCATAGTTTAGATCGCGATTGTACAACCCTATCTCGGCATGTACTCCAACAATTATCTAGTTTTAATCCAGAAGCACAAGATATTAGTGCGATTATGAATCGCATTGCTTTGGCAGCGAAGCTAGTTTCTCGTCGTCTTAGTAAGGCGGGATTAATGGCCGGGGCGTTAGGTTTTACCGGAGAAACCAATGTCCAAGGGGAATCTGTCAAAAAGATGGATATCTATGCCAACGAGGTGTTTATCTCTGTATTTAAGCAAAGCGGCTTGGTCTGTCGCTTAGCCTCGGAAGAGATGGAAAAACCCTATTACATTCCTGAAAATTGCCCTGTAGGACGCTACACATTGCTGTACGACCCTATTGATGGCTCTTCTAATGTCGATATTAATCTCAATGTCGGTTCTATTTTCTCCTTGCGTCAACAACAAGGGGAAGATTTAGATGGAGAAGCTCAGGATTTGCTGCAATCGGGAGATCGACAAATTGCCGCAGGTTACGTTTTATATGGTCCTTCCACCGTATTGGTTTATTCGTTGGGCAAAGGAGTACATTCATTTATTCTCGATCCTAGTTTGGGAGAATTTATTTTAGCTGGCGAAAATATCAAGATTCCCCACCATGGACCGGTCTACAGTGTTAATGAAGGTAATTATTGGCAATGGAATGAATCGATACGGGAATATATCCGTTATGTTCATCGTCATGAAGGTTATACCGCTCGTTATAGCGGGGCTTTAGTGGGAGATTTTCATCGTATTTTGCTACAAGGTGGGGTTTTTCTCTATCCCGGTACAGTGCAAAAGCCTGAAGGAAAGTTGCGATTACTATACGAAAGTTCCCCCCTAGCATTTTTGACTGAACAGGCAGGAGGGAAAGCTAGTACAGGAGAGCAAAGGATATTGGATGTGATCCCCGATAAGTTACATGCGCGAACCCCTTTAGTCATCGGCAGCACTAAAGATGTGGAATTGGTAGAGTCTTTTATTCAAGATTGGACTAGAAGACAACTAGAGACTGAATCAGTGACAGTTTCTTAGTTAATTGAAAATTGAAAATTGAAAATTAACGCTTGCGGAGCTCTACCCGAAGGGTCTCGACCCCGTGCCGAACCTCTCTAAATCTCTCCTGAAAGGAGAGACTATATTGTTCCCCTTCCTGTAGGAAGGGGTTAGGGGTAGGTGACGCAAGGGAAGGCGCGAGTTTAAAAATTAAAAATTAAATTAAGGAGTAAATAATCGTGACAGCAACCCCTATTCAAGAAATTGAAAATACCTATGGCCAAAGTATCTGGATGGATAATCTTAGTCGAGATATTATCTCGTCTGGAGAACTGGCTCAACTGATTGAAACTAGAGGAATTCTTGGGATTACTTCTAATCCGGCGATTTTTGAAAAGGCGATCGCGGGAAATCAGATTTATGATGAGCAGATTACCGCTGGGATCAAAGCCGAGAAGTCAGTAGACAAGATTTACGAGGATTTGGTCTTTAAAGATATTCGTGATGCTTGCGATGTTTTCTTGCCTGTTTACGAAAAAACCAATGGCTTAGATGGCTATGTGAGCGTAGAAGTGCCACCGACGATCGCCAAAGATACCGCCAGTACTATATCCGAAGCCCAGCGTTACTACAAAGCCATAGATCGACCAAATGTGATGATCAAAATTCCTGGTACGCCCGAAGGGTTGCCGGCGGTGGAAGCGACTATTGCTGCGGGAATTAATGTTAATGTAACTTTGCTGTTTTCGGTAGAAAGTTATGTTGATACGGCGTGGGCATATATTCGCGGCTTAGAAAAGCTGGCCGACTCGGGAGGAGATGTGAGTAAAATCGCTTCGGTTGCCAGTTTCTTCCTCAGTCGCATTGACACGAATGTTGATAATCGCCTCGACGCTAAAATTAAGTCGGGCGTCGGCTCAGATACTGGAGCTAAACTCATTGGGTTAAAAGGTAAAGTTGCGATCGCAAATGCCAAAATCGCCTATCAGAAATACAAAGAAATCTCTGGTAGTGAAAGATGGCAAGCTTTGGCAGCTAAGGGCGCAAAGGTACAAAGGCTATTATGGGCTTCGACTGGTACCAAAAATCCTGAATATAGCGATGTGATGTATGTGGATTATTTGGTAGGAACGGATACAGTTAATACCTTGCCTCCTAAGACTATTGAAGCCTGTGCTGATCACTGCGATCCAGCTAATCGTATTGAAAGCAATATCGATGAAGCATATCAAGTTATTGGTAGCTTGGAAGATGACGACGTTGCGATCGCGCTTGCTGAAGTGATGAGCGAATTGCTAGAAGAAGGGATTGACAAATTTATCAAGCCTTTCGAATCTCTGATGGCATCTCTTGAAGCCAAAATCAAACAACTAGCAACTGTTTAAGAAAAACCAAAGACTAGGACGACATGCTACAAGCTGCTAGATACTAAATGGTAACTAGTAGCTCGTAGTTACTACACAAGTATCCTCATCCCCCTCTTGGTCAGCGTTCCCTTGCGCCACCTACCCCTAAACACTTCCTACAGGAAGGAGGACAATATGGTCTCTCCTTTCAGGAGAGATTTAGAGAGGTTCGACGCGGGGTCTGACCGCTCATCCCTTATTCCTCATCCCTCATCCCTCATCCCTCATCATTTAAAAGTATGCCTGCAATATTAGAAAACCCTTTAAGAGTTGGCTTACAACAGGAAAAAACTCCCGAACCTCTCATCCTGATCATCTTTGGCGCATCAGGAGATCTCACTCAAAGAAAATTAATTCCTGCAATCTATCAACTTAAAAAAGAGCGCCGCTTACCTCCAGAATTGACTGTTGTCGGTGTTGCCCGTCGTGATTGGAGTCACGAATATTTCCGCGCCCATCTCAAAGAGGGCATTGAGAAATTTAGCGATGGTATTAGTAACGAAGAATTGTGGAATTCTTTCTCTGAGGGCCTATTCTATTGTTCTGGTAACATGGATGAAGCCGCAAGTTATGAAAAATTAAAGGCATTTTTAGCCGAATTAGATGGTAGAAGGGGAACTCGTGGCAATAGAGTATTCTACCTTTCGGTTTCGCCTCGATTCTTCAAGCCAGCTCTTACTCAACTCGGTGCTGCAGGAATGCTTGCTGACCCAATTAAGCATCGTTTGGTCATCGAAAAACCCTTTGGCAAAGACTTAAGTTCGGCTAAATCTCTCAATCGCGCAGTACAGAGGGTCTGTCAGGAACAACAAGTCTATCGCATCGATCATTATTTAGGCAAAGAAACAGTTCAGAATGGTTTGGTATTCCGTTTTGGGAATGCTATATTTGAACCTCTGTGGAATCGGCAATTTGTTGATCACGTCCAAATTACTGTAGCCGAAACAGTAGGAGTGGAAGATCGAGCTGGTTACTATGAAACTTCTGGTGCCTTGCGAGACATGCTGCAAAATCATTTGATGCAGCTTTTTGCCATTACCGCAATGGAAGCACCGAATGCCCTGGATGCTGATAGTATTCGCAGTGAAAAAACCAAGGTATTACAGGCGACTCATATTGCCGATGTGAATAATCTCGAAAAATCTGCCATCAGAGGTCAATATTCGGCAGGATGGATGAAAGGCAAACCGGTAAAAGGATATCGAGAAGAAGAAGGCGTTGCTCCCGAATCCACTACGCCAACATTTGTCGCGATGAAACTAATGGTGGACAACTGGCGGTGGAAAGGGGTCCCTTTCTATCTTCGCACTGGGAAGCGCATGCCCAAAAAGGTTTCAGAAATTTCAATACATTTCAAGGAAGTTCCTCTGTTAATTTTTAAATCCGCAGCCCAACAGACAAATCCCAATATTTTGACAATGCGGATACAACCTAATGAAGGTATTTCTTTAAACTTTGAGGCCAAAATGCCTGGCCCCGATTTGCGCACACGCACAGTAAATATGGACTTTAGCTATGGTTCCTCTTTTGGCATGGCAACCTCGGATGCTTACCATCGTTTGTTATTAGACTGCATGTTGGGAGATCAAACCTTATTTACCCGTGCGGATGAAGTAGAAGAGGCTTGGCGGATTGTGACTCCTGTGATTAATGCTTGGGAATCACCTAGCAATCCTAGTTTAATTCCTGAATACGAAGCTGGTACTTGGCAACCGACAGAAGCGGAATTTCTATTAGAACGAGAAGGAAGACGCTGGCGAAGACTTTAATCAGTAGGCAATCAAGAGTTAGCAGTGAACATTTAGCAGCGAGCATTAATTCTATGATAAGCAACAGATTAGTATATGAAAAAGCTTACAAATTTGTCATCAGAACGTTGATGCTCATAAAAAATTGATAACTGAAATAACTGATAACTAATAACTAAAAACTTATAACTGAAGATTATGGTTAGTACAAAATCATCTCCAATAGTATCCTTGCAAGCTCCCAAAGATGTCTCCATCGAAGAGATTGAAGCAGAATTGAGATTACTATGGACATCGGTAGAAGAAGCATCCGCTTCTCGTGCCGCAACGTTTACCTTAGTAGTATACGAACCCGATGGGACACAGCAATTACTAGCAGCCTTGGGATTCTATACTGGCCCTATTGATGGGATTGCCGGGCCGAGAAATGAATCGGCAATTACTGCGGCTCAGAAAGCTTACAAGATGGAAGTCACAGGCAAATCTAGTCCTGAACTGCTAGCTAGATTGCAAACAGAATATGCAAAAGCCAAAGCTGAAGATCAGCTAACAGCGGAAAATCAAACTTCCTCAATGCAATATTCTCCTGACTCTCAAGGCGCGATCGCCGACGCGATCGCATCGGCCAATCCCTGTCGAATCATTGCACTGGTTCCCAGCTTGGGTCAGGATGAAGGGGTTAAAGCCCAAGTATCTGCATATTGTCCTGTTAATAAAAAAAGTAAAGATACCCTAATCTGTTGCGAATATATCACCCTAAGTGGTACCTCAGAAGCTTTAGAAAGAATTGGCGGAATTATTAACGAATTAACCATTGTTGATTTACCCACATTCCTCTGGTGGAAAGCAACTCCTAGAGGAGACCATCCTCTTTTTAAGCGTCTCACAAGTTATTGTGATAGCACAATTCTAGACTCTAGTAGTTTTAATGATCCCGAATCGGATTTGGATTGCGTCGGCCAAATTATTCAACAAGATGTCCCCATAGCGGATCTTAACTGGCGAAGATTAGCTCCCTGGCAGGAATTATCTGCCGAAGCTTTTGATCCTCCTGAAAGACGATCTGAAATTTACGAAGTGGATAAAGTGACTATCGACTACCAGAAGGGAAATCAAACCCAAGCATTAATGTTTCTTGGTTGGCTAGCTTCTCGCCTCAACTGGAATCCTGTTTCCTATGATCAAGAAGGAGGAGACTATGATATTCGCCGAGTTAAATTTATCAGCGATCGCGATCAGCAGGAGATTGAAGCGGAATTAGCAGCTATTCCTACCGCTGATAATCAGGAAGTACCAGGAGACTTGATTAGTTTGCGCCTATCCTCGACTAATCTTGATGCGGATTGCTGTACTGTGTTATGTTCTAGCACTACTGGATGCATGCGAATGGAAGCTGGTGGTGGTGCCCAATCTTGTTATATTCAGCAAGTTGCACCTCTATTTGACCAAAAAACAGAAGACCTTTTGGGACAACAATTACAGCGTTGGGGAAGAGAGGTTTTGTATGAAGAAAGTATGGCAGTGACCAGGAAGATCTTAGATTTAAGTCAATAAGAAAAGTTATCAGAACCTTGGGGCGCAAAACCATAAAATTCTCTTCCTCTTGTCAAAATGGGACGTCCTCATCATCTTCATATGCAGTTAAATCTGGTCGATTGAGAATTGTCGTAGTAGATTCTTCTCGTGATTGGTTTTGATCATTTTGAGAATTTAAGCTATTAGATATTGCTGTCTCTGCTACTGTCTCGTCTAATGGTGAATTCTCTTCTGCGTTTCCGAGGTCAATAACTTCTCCATCAAAACTTTTGGCTAATAATTCTACCGCTTTCTGGAACTCTCCCACTGCTGGCATATTATCAGGATTAGCTATGATATCTTGATTGTGATGCTCTAATTGTCCATTAGCTATGGGAATTTGAGTGTCAGTAATTGCTGGGGGCTTAGAAGTTGCAATAGTTGGGTTCGACTTTGGAGTTTCTGTATGCGATCGCGAAGTTTCATGAGCGACAACAGGTTTCGCAATCTGGGGAGGCGGATCTGCGATAGCAGGTGAAGATGAGGGAAGTGTAGAGGCAACAGAATGACCATTGGAAGTCGGAATGTTGGGGGGATTTTCTGGTGTCTTAATGGCTGCGATTTCCGCTTTCGCAGAAGAATCACTACCGTTGGAATGCGGTTTTGAGGGCGGTTTGCTGGCAACAGAAGAACTATGATTATTATCAGATTGTTGTGAACTCTTTTTGGCAACTTCGAGAGTTACTTTGATTTTGCGTTGGCAAGCCTGGGAAAAAGCAGTTTCAATATTGGATATTTTTCCTTGAATTAACTTAATCAGGGGAGGAGACACAACGCCAATGGTGACCATTGAGCCATTGATGCTAATGAGATGGCATTTTTGCGATAGTAAGGTTTGAGTCGTGGGCGGCTGAGCTAAAGCGATCGCTTTTTGCCAAATGGTGTCTGGATTAATATCGGTCGTAGATGTTGCAGCAACAGAGGTCGTTTCAGTTTCTGCAATCGGCTCAATTGGTTTGCTTGGAAGCGGTTGAGAAGTTTGTGGTTGAAATACAGTAGCAGCATTACTAATTGACTCAACTTCAACTGGTTCCTTGACTGGTGATTCAGTAACTGAAATTTCTTGAGTGTGGGCAATAGTAGAAGAATTGGCACTTGGTGCAACAGTTTTGCTTTCAGTAGCTTGAGAAGGTAAAGAGTTTGGTTGTTGAGCAACAATATTTTCTCTTATCCCATCATTCCTTACTTGTTTCTTTTCTTTATTTCCTTGTTCCTCCTTCCTCGTTCCTCCTTCCTGAGTTGAAACCAAACCCAATAACGTTACCTCCAACCATAAACGAGGTTGCGTCGTATTTTTCAGTTGCACTTCCGCATCTTTGAGTTGTTGTTGACCTTGTAGAATCAGGGCAATTTCCCAATGAGCTGCTTCTGTTTGCAATTCCTGCCAACAGGTTTCCGTTACCGCGACCAAATCATTACGCTGGGGAGAAGTCTTGGCGATCACAAGATTGAGATAGAAACTTGCCAAATTTTGCAAAACGACTAGAGGTTCTCTGCCGCGATCGAGTAAATTACGGCATTTTTCTAAAATATGCTCCAGATTTTTGCTTCTAATTGACTTTAGTAAACCCAATAAATCTTGTTCGGGAACTGCACCGACCAAATCCCAAACTTGATCGATAGTTATGGTGTCAGGAAATAAACTTAATTGATCTAATAAGCTTTCGGCATCTCGCAACCCGCCATTGGCAATTTGCGCTACAAGAGTAATTGCCTCTTTCGCGATCGCGATTTTTTCTGTTGCAGCAATATATTCAAGATGACGAGTCATCTCTCCCAGGGGAATACGGCGATAATCAAATCTTTGGCAACGAGAAATAATCGTGGAAAGAACCCTTTGTGGATCGGTTGTTGCCAAAATAAAAACTACTTGAGGTGGCGGCTCTTCCAATGTTTTTAGTAACGCATTAAAAGCTGCTGTACTGAGCATATGACACTCATCAATAGCATAAACCTTGTAACGAGATTGCACGGGTGCAAACTTAGCTCTTTCGATAATCTCGCGGATATTATCGACTCCCGTATTGCTAGCGGCATCAATCTCAATCACATCTAAAGCTGTTCCGACCGCGATCGCCTGACAAACGGCACATTGACCACAAGGCGTTGCTGTCGGTTTAGGCACTGCCAAACAGTTTAAAGACTTGGCCAAAATACGCGCGCTAGAAGTTTTCCCCGTTCCCCTTGGCCCCGTAAAAAGATATGCTGGAGCTATTTTTTCCTGTTCAATTGCATTAACCAAAGTATTGGCGATCGCCTCTTGACCGACTAAATCCCCAAAAGTTTGAGGTCGATATTTATGATGAAGAGGTTCGTAGGCCATAAAGAAAGATTAAAGAAAAATTTTGCTCACTAGGAACTGAAGGTAGAACTCAGTATAGCGGAAGTAATAAGTAATAAGTAATAAGTAATGAGTAATAAGTAATGAGTCCTATCTTCGTGAGATCAAGATCATAAGTATTGATCTATCAGCTTTTTGCTATCTATTAATAGATAGCTTATTTACGCTCACATCTATTATATAATTTGGCGATCGCACATTGTTATATTTTGGCTAATCGAAATGAATCAAATGTTTCTCAGTGTCAAACTATAAAAGTTAATTGCATTAGGTATTTTCGCGTAAAAATGTTGGCTAATGATTTAATAGAATAAATGATTTTACTGAAATTTAAAATATTATTTAGAATTAGTTTATTTTATCTTTAAAACTAAATTCTATTCACTGACATTCGCTACATAATTCGCTAATAATATACAAGAAATACAAAAATATTTTAAACATTGATAATTTAGAGAAAAATGGACAATAATCTTCTGCTGCAACCTAGTGCTCACGAGCAGTATATGTTGGAATTGATTAATCGAGCTCGTGCCAACCCCAACGCCGAAGCGACACGCTATGGCCTCAGTGATTTAAATCGTGGATTATCTTCTGGGACTATTAGTAGCGCTCCCAAACAACCTTTGGCTTTCAATTTTTCACTAACAGATGCTGCTAGGGATCATAGTCAATGGATAAGTGATACCAATACCTTTAGCCATACAGGAGCAGGTGGTAGCAGTCCTGGTGACCGCATGGCGGCTGCTGGTTATGATTTTACTGGCTCTTGGAGTTGGGGAGAGAATATTGCTTGGCAGGGCACCACAGGAACTCCGAATATTACCAACTTTGTTGCCGATGAACATGAAGGCTTGTTTCTTAGTGACGGTCATCGTAAAAATATTCTCAAGAGTAGTTTTCGAGAAATTGGCGTTGGAGTGATACAAGATACTTTTACGACTTCTGTTAGAACTTATAACGCTGTTATTACTACTCAAAAATTTGCCTATTCTGGTTCCTCAGTTTTTTTAACTGGAGTGGCTTTTGATGATTTAGTAGCTGAGGATGCTTTTTATAATGTTGGCGAAGGATTAAGTGGCATTGAAATTACAGCAACCAGACAATCTGATGATAAAAGTTTTACGACTCATACCCTCGATGCTGGAGGTTATAAAATAGCTTTAGACGCCGGAACTTATGATGTGACTTTTGCTGAAAATGGCACAATCATTGGCAATAGTTATACTATTACAATTAATTCTCAAAACGTTAAACTCGATCTCGATACTAGTAATCTAGGGACATTACCAGAAGAAAGTAGTCCAGTTATCGTAGATGATGGAGAGCTGATTCGTGGCGGACAGGATAAAGATACACTTCGTGGTGGAATTAAAGATGACAGTCTCTATGGTCAGGGGAATGATGACAAACTAATTGGCAATGATGGTCATGATCTTCTTAAAGGAGATGAGGGGAATGATATTCTCCTAGGAAGTGATGGTCATGACACTCTTTATGGTGGTGCTGGAGATGATATTCTTTACGGTCAAGGTGGCGATGATAGTCTACTAGGAAATGATGGCAATGACACCCTCAATGGCGGAACTGGAGATGATATTCTTTACGGGAAAGATGATGATGATCGCTTAATTGGGGCTAGCGGGAATGACATGCTCATGGGGGGTGATGGTCATGATTTTCTCCTGGGAAATGATGGCAATGACACCCTCAATGGCGGAATTGGAGATGATATTCTTTACGGGAAAGATGATAATGATAGCTTAATTGGTGCTAACGGCAATGACACTCTTCGTGGCAACGCTGGAGATGATAGTCTTTACGGTCAAGGTGATAATGATCGTCTAATTGGAGACAAGGGTCGTGATCTTCTCATGGGAGGTAATGGTGATGATATTCTCCTGGGAGGTAATGGTGATGACACTCTCTATGGAGAAGCTGGTGCTGATGTCCTTTTTGGACAGAATAACAATGACAGCCTAATTGGAGGTGATGGCAATGACACTCTCTACGGAGAAGCTGGCGCTGATATCCTTTCGGGCCAGAATGATGATGATAGGTTAATTGGGGCTGATGACAATGACAGTCTCTATGGAGGCGCTGGTGATGATATCCTTTTGGGTCAAAATGGTAATGACCAACTAGTAGGAAATGATGGCAATGATAGTTTTTATGGTGGCTTCGGCTTAAATAGTTTAACCGGTGGCTCTGGTAGTGATCGCTTTGTGATAATGTCTGCTACTACTGGCGATCGCGATACGATTGAAGACTTTGAAGATGGTATCGATCGCATTGTTTTATCAGGAGATCTATCTTTTGGCAATTTGGAGATATTTAATGACCCCACTAGTCCCGGCACCATCATTGAGGACAAGAGAAGCAATACTGTGATAGCTATAGTATCAGGAGTTGATGCTAGCCTCATTACCGAAGCAGATTTTTAAAGAAAGGTTTTATAACTCTTTTGAACCTAAAACCTATCACCTACCACCTAAAACCTACCACCTACCACCTACCACCTACCACCTAACACCTAAAACCTAAAACCTATTACAAAATATTGAGTAATGCCTCACCCATACCTTGGCATCCAGTAGCTGTCATGCCCTCAGACATAATATCCCCAGTACGATAACCAGCATCTAATACCTTAGTTACCGCTTCTTCAATCATGGTTGCTGCGGATGGTTCATTTAATCCATAACGCAACATCATGGCCGCACTGAGAACCTGCGCTAATGGATTGGCCTTATCTTGTCCTGCAATATCTGGGGCAGAACCATGAACTGGCTCGTAAACTCCAGGGCCATCGGAACTTAAGCTGGCAGAAGGTAACATGCCAATACTCCCGGTCAACATTGCCGCAGCATCGGAAAGAATATCTCCAAAAAGATTACCTGTCACAATAGTATCAAATTGCTTCGGGGCGCGGACTAATTGCATGGCAGCATTATCAACATAGAGATGGGACAATTCTACATTGGGATAGTCTTCGGCGATCGCAGTAACGCGATCGCGCCAAAGTTGTGAAACATCTAGGACATTAGCCTTATCCACAGAACATAATCTACCTCGACGTTTTTGAGCTGTTTCAAATCCCAGTTTAGCGATGCGATCTATTTCCGATTGATTGTAGGCCATAGTATTGACACCGCGTTTTTCCCCTGTTTCCGTCGCAAAAATCCCCTTGGGCTTGCCAAAATAAACGCCCCCAGTTAATTCTCGAACCACCATAATATCTACTCCTTCAACGATTTCTCGCTTGAGGGATGAAGCATCAATTAATTGGGGCAAAATCGTTGCCGGGCGCAAATTAGCAAATAAATCCAATCCTGCTCTGAGTCCTAACAAACCAGTCTCAGGACGTTTTTCTCGGGGCAGATTGTCCCATTTATAACCACCGATCGCCGCGAGTAAGACCGAATCACTCTGGCGACATGTAGCTAGAGTTTCCTCGGGAAGAGGTTCGCCGGTGGCGTCAATAGCCGCACCACCGATTAAGGCTTCCTCAAAACTAAACTCAAGATCGCATTTTTGCCCTACCACTTTTAGGACATCTGTCGCTACCGCGATAATCTCGGGGCCAATGCCATCACCAGGAAGTAAGGTAATGCGATATTGTTTAGTCATGATCAGTAGGAAAATTATTTACAATATTTTTACAGCCTTAATAATTTACCATTTGGTTGTGCGTCGTCGTTAAAAGTGAAATATGAATAGAGCAGTTATTAAATTTTCTTCCGAAGATTGCGGAATTTGTCACAAGATGTCCTTTTATGACAAGAAGGTATCTCAAGAATTAGAGTTAGATTTTATTGATGTAAAAATGCAAGATACTGCCACTTATCGCAAATATCGCAAAATTTTACTTACTCAATATCCCAACAAGGAAGAAATGGGCTGGCCGACCTATCTAGTATGTGATTCTCCAGAAGGTGATTTCCAAATTATTGGGGAAGTTAAAGGTGGACATCCTAAAGGCGAATTCCGTAAACGGCTTCAGGAAGTTATCAACTAGAGAGACAAGAAATCAAAATTCAAATCTATAAAAATATACTGAAAAAAATCTAACTCGACATTATTATTATGTTGAGGGTAAATTATAGACTTGACTAGCACCGAGCAAAACAATCTTTATTGTGAGGAGACGTTAATAATAGTGGGCTTTTTTAACCGTTTTAACCTTTCGAGGGACATGGGGATAGATCTAGGCACAGCTAATACCTTGGTCTACATATCCGGCAAAGGCATCGTTCTCGAAGAACCATCAGTTGTTGCGATCGAAAAAAGCACTGGTGAGCCCAGAGCTGTGGGGACAGAGGCTAAGCTGATGCTGGGCAGATCTCCTGAGAGCGTTGAGGCGGTGCGCCCACTAAAAGATGGTGTGATTGCCGATTTTGATGCCACAGAATTGATGCTCCAAGAATTTATTAAGCGCGCCTATGAAGGGAAGCCCTTGGTCAATCCACGAATGGTGATTGGGATTCCTAGTGGAGTCACCAAGCTGGAGCGACGAGCGGTTATGGAAGCGGCATCTCAAGCCGGAGCGAGGGAAGTGGATTTGATTGACGAGCCTCTAGCTGCGGCGATCGGTGCAGGATTGCCCGTTGCCGAACCAACAGGAAATATGATTGTCGATATTGGGGGCGGGACTACAGAAGTCGCAGTAATTAGTTCCCAAGGCAAAGTCGTTAGCGAATCGATTAAAATAGCTGGGGACGAATTGACCGGCGCTATCATTCAATATATAAAAAGGGAACATAAACTAGCAGTGGGAGATAATTCTGCTGAAAATCTTAAATTGCAATTAGGATCTGCCTATCCTATGGATTCTGAACAAGAGACGATCGAAGTTAGTGGTTTACATCTTTTATCAGGATTACCCAGAACAGTAACTATCTCTGGGGTAGAAATTCGCGAATGTTTGGCCGAACCTGTAGCGTCAATCATTAAGACAATTAAAAGCACTTTAGAACAAACTCCTCCAGACTTAGCTGCCGATATTATAGATCGCGGGATTATGTTAGCTGGTGGTGGGGCTTTGCTGCGAGGGTTGGATACTCTTGTCAGTCAAGAAACAGGAATTGTGACTCATATAGCCGCTGATCCCCTTAGATGTGTTGTCTTGGGAACAGGTAAAGTTTTAGAAGATAAGACCTTGGATCGGGTTTTCCGAGATCGCTCTGTATTAGCGTAAGATACTGGACTGAAATTAATTCTTATGAGTTCTTGGAGTGAAAAACATAGCTTATCCATAGCCGTTACTATGGTCGTTTTGGGATGTTCTTGGTTGCTCAAGCAAACCCAAATGTCTCCAGTCTTGGAGGCTTATTATTTGGCAACCTCTCCTTTACAATCCCAGAGACAGCTACTTTTGGAAGATAAGTTGACCAATGCTCGTATTTTAGAGCTAGAGCAAAAAAATGAGGAGCTAGAACATCAAAATTCTCAATTTAAAGAGCTTTTAGATTATATTGGACCAAAATCAGCATCAGCTATTCCCGCACCGATTATTGGCCGATATCAAGATGGCTGGTGGCATCAAATTATTATTGGTCGCGGGAGTAACGACAGTATCCAAGAAGGCTATGTCGTGACGGGAATTGGCGGTATTGTCGGCAGAATTGTCGCCGTGACGCCCAATACTAGTCGTGTCCAGTTGGTGAGTCATCCCAGCAGTCGTGTGGGAGTGGTTGTCACTAGATCTCGTCATCTAGGATATCTGCAAGGCCATGAGGGCAAAACGGCAACTATGCATTTTTTTGCTAAAGTGACTGACATTAAAACTGGAGACGCGGTTTCAATCTCTCCTTTGAGTAATTTATATCCGCCTGGAATGGCGATCGGAAAAATTGTCTCGGTTACCTATGATGAAGGCCCAGCACCCAAAGCAGAGGTGGAATTGACTGCACCACTGGATTCTTTGGAATGGTTGGTTGTTCAACCTTTTCAGCCTAATATTTTTGAGCAAGAATAAGGGGAAAGGTCTTAGGTATTGGGTTTTAGGTGTTAGGTGTTAGTGTAAATACACAACTTGGCAATTTTATGGTCTAGTCAGGACTGGTGTTAGGTTTTAGGTAGTAGGTTTTAGGAAAAAAAACGTGAGTTCGATGATTACAAAATTTACTAGTTCTGAATAAGGACTTGGGGATTTAGGGATTTGGGGATCTAGGAAAAAGCCCATCACTTCGTTGTTCAACTTGGGAAATTTAATCAAAAAAATCATATTTTGATTTAGCTCGGAGAATATTTTAGATCTAAAGAATTTTTATGTCTATCATGGCTGGATTAATCGTTTTTCGGGATTTCCCTAACACCTAACACCCAACACCTAAAACCTTTTACTCGCAATTCACTTAATTTTGCCAAGTCGTGTAAATAAACTCTCAGCAAGATTTTAGATTGCGATCAATTAATCCTCAGATAGAAAATTTAGATTTGAGCTATGACCAATTTCACAGGAAATATAGTTCAATGATCAGATCTTTTATTATTGGTAGCTTGGCTATTGTTTTAACTAGCATTGCACCAGCTCAAGCCCAAACTATTGATGAACCAGCTTATAATCTCACACCCAGGAATTTGATTAACCTAGGACGTCAGGGAAAATTTAAAGCTCAAGGAGTCCCCAGTCACGCCAGGTTTATTAGTGCTATTCGTTCAGGAAAAGTGGATGCACAGATTTTGGTCAGTAGCGCGATCACAAATAATCGATTACCTCAATCGGCAATTAGCGATCGCGATTACCTTAATGCGGTGAATGATCACTTAAAATCTGGAGGTTGCAGCATAAATTAGACAGTTATCAGTTATCAGTTATCAGTTATCAGT